>CAZUYF010000054.1:0-10965 GCA_964624675.1 uncultured bacterium | reverse complement strand
CCTGGTACGGAATAAGAATGTGGCTGGCATAAACCATTTCAGGCCTTTCGATAACCGGTGTATCTTCCAATGTCAGGTCAGTTGCATCAGAAACAGGATCTGTATCATTGCTTTCGGCTTCGCCGCCGCATGCTGAAACACTTACGATCAGGACTGTTACCAGTAAAGTCAGATTTTTAAATGACATATGCTATTTCCCTTCGGATAATCTGTTGGTTTCCCTTGCTATCATCAGTTCTTCGTTCGTTGGAATCACCAGTACTTTAACCCTGCTCTCCTGCGCGCTGATATCCCGCTGCAAACCCTTGAAATCGTTGACTTCAGCATTGATTGATACACCAAGAACTTCAAGACCCTTGCAGATACGCTCCCGCATCTGCGGACCGTTCTCACCAACACCGGCAGTAAAGACAATTGCATCAAGCGCACCCATTGTAACCGCATATGCTCCTATATACTTCCTAACACTGGAAGCGAACATTTCAAGGGCAAGCTCTGCTCTGTCATTCCCTTCCTCGGCGGCATCCTCAATATCACGCTGATCACTTGATAACCCTGAAATACCGAGTAATCCGCTTTTCTTGTAGACCATTTCCTTAACATCAGATATTGTATAGCCGTAGTTTTCAACAAGATCTATCAGGACGGCTGAATCAACGTCTCCACTGCGGGTTCCCATCATTACGCCGCAGGCTGTACCGTAACCCAGGCTGGTATCCATGCTTTTCCCATGTTTAACAGCGCACAGACTGCTTCCGTTCCCCAGATGACAGGTAATGATGCATAGTTCCTCAAGCGGCTTGTCCATCATCATTGCAGCCTGCCCGGAGACGTACTGATGACTGGGACCGTGGAAACCGAACCTTCTTATACCTTTCTCTTCAAATACGCTGTAGGGAAGTGGGAAGATGTAGGACACAGGAGGCATCGTCTGATGGAATGCTGTATCGAAAACAGCTACGTTCGGAATGCCGGGCAGTTCTTCAATGGAAGCAAATATCCCCTGCAGGTTTGCAGGATTATGAAGAGGCGCCATAAAACTGCAATCCTCAATACCCTGAATAACCTCTTCGTCTATGATCACCGACGAAGTGAACTGATCTCCGCCGTGAACGACTCTGTGACCGACAGCCCCGATCTCATTGTAGCTGTCAATCGGGCCATATTCAGAGTTTGTCAGAGCATCCAGAATAAAATCAATGCCCTTCTTGTGATCGGGAACAGGGTCCTCAAGGATTATAGTCCTGTCACCGGATTTGTACTTAATCCTTCCTTCAGGGAGACCGATCCTCTCGATCAATCCTTCGGCTAGAAGAGTTTCGTTCTCCATATCGATAAGTTTGAACTTGATGGAAGAACTTCCACTGTTAATGACTAGTATCTTCATGCAGGCCTCCATGCAGACGGATAAAGGGTAGAATTTTCCCGGGAATGCGTACAAGTTAAATAATAAAAAAAGCAGGTGCTAAAATACTTGGATTCAGGTTCCAAATCAAGGGTTACCCGCCGCATTACGCAACAGGAATAAGAGTATTTTCCTTCCTTTCTCTCATAATCTCCGTCTGAAGCAGAGCGGGAAAGAAAGCCCAGAGCATGGTGAACCTGTAATTGGTGAGTACCGAAGCGAATCCAGACGCGAAAAGCAGCATGATGACAGCACAGAAAACTCCGAGAGCTATACCTGCCCTCCGCCTGCTTTCAGTTCTGATGAACAGTCTTGCTGCGCTCACCAGGGTTACAAGGAATATGCCAAGAAATACGATAACACCTGTGATTCCCATATTCAGAGCAATCTGGAAGAGGGAGCCATCAACGTACCAAACGGTCACGACTTCTCCGATATCCGGTCTGAAGCAGGTGTATTCAGCCCCAAGGCCTTTTCCCATTATCATCCGCGAACCGCTGAGATCATCAATTATTGTGACCCAGGTAATGATCCTCGCAAGAACGGAAGTGTCGGTCAGGTAACTGCCCGTTTCCGTCTCAGTTCTCTGAGCTACATTAGCAGCTGACAGTATACCCAGTGTAGATATGGTAAACACAATAAGAATGACAAGCACAGCCAGGACCGTCAGAGAGACAATGAGCTTTCTACCGAGCCGGATATTGTCCTTCTTTCTGAACAGGTTAAGAATCCATGCTGATGCAAGTGCAAGCATGATTCCTCCCCAGATTCCTCTGGTCTGCGACAGGATGATCCCACCGCCCATAAGAAGGATGATAGGGATAACTACGATAAGCGGAGGTCTCTCCCTCCAGTTCTTCCAGAGCTTTCCAATGAACACCATCAGAACGGCTCCTATGGCGTTGGGCTGTCTTGTGGCTATCCTGATACCGGTCATATCACGGTAGTAAACGTCCTCTCCAACCCCCATATATCCCTTTACCATATATATCAGTCCGCCGATAGCCGCCGATGAGAGGAGAACTGTCCAGATCCGCCGGCTGGAGCTTTCATCTGACAGAACCCACAGAAGCGGAAAGTACAGAAAATAAGCCCCGTAAGACTTGAGCTGAAAACTTATGAAAAACGTATCGTTGCCTGCCGCGAGCCCGCGATAAGCTGAAAACCCGAACATCAGGAGAAAAAGTATTATCAGCATTCCCTGAAGGCCGATCCTTATTCCTTTCATCGACCTGTCGGGGAGAGTAAGAACCCAGAGCCATACAAACCAGATCGAAAGCAAGTCATCTGCTCTGAGACTCAGGATACCTATCCGCACGGAAGCGGTCTCCAGCTGAGCGAGCGTAAGCACTATCTGCAGAGCGAAAGCCATCATGAGAACCCGCACAGGTGACCCGGCAAGAAGAAACAGAATCCCGGGTACAGCAAGCAGCAGAATGCCGATGAGAAGATGCTGGGTTACCATGGAAACAATAAGCACGACACCGATGATAATGAGGGATATGAGGGTTATCCTGGCCAGCTTATCATCATCACTCAATCCTGCGGGACCAGCCAGCATTTTCAGTTTTCCGCTGCCCCTTTCCTGACCTGTTCAGCCAGTTCTGATGTTAAGCCGGCAAGCCATTCCAGCAGATTCCTGTCATCCTCGCTGAACCCGTTGCGTACATTGGAATCCAGATCGATCTCACCAATCATGACCCTGTCATGAAACACGGGAACTACTATTTCCGATCTCACCCGGGGGTTGCAGGAAAGATAATTCGATTCTATTCTGACGTCCGCAATAACAAAGGTTTTTCCGGATGCGGCAGCCTGACCGCAGATCCCCTCCCCGAATCCAATCCTTGTGTGCTCGGTAGGCTCGCCAGCGTACGGCCCCAGAAACAGATCTTCTCTGCGGGAAGGATCCACAAGGTAATATCCGGCCCAGTCGCAGTTCTCGATGTTCTCATGAAGGTAATCACACACCTGCTGAAGGAGAAACCGCGCATCACCTTCCGATTCAAGTAACAGGGAAAGTCCGCTGCGCAATTGGGAAATGTTGTTCAAATCAGCCCTCCATGGAACGAAGTTTTTTCAGTCACTGCTCAGTCAGCTGCTGCTTTCGTGTGACCCGTACATGTGATCATAAGGAGAGTCATATCATCTAATGCTGCAACTTCACCCCGGAACGAAGAAAGCCTGTCAAGCAGATTTTCAAGGATGATCCGTGATTGAAGGCTGTCCTGCCCGATAAGGAAGTCTATAAGCCTTCCTGTGCCGAATTCCTCCCCGGTCTCCTTATCCATGCTCTCCGTAATGCCGTCAGTATACAGCAGCAGCCTGTCATCAGGATTCATCTTTATGGTGGTCGTTCTGTAAAGGGCATCACCTTTAACGCCAAGTACAAGGCCTCCTTCGGATAAGCTGCTTACAATACCATCGCTTCGTAAAAGAACAGGCGGATCATGGCCTGCGCAGCAGTAGCTGAAAGTTCTATCGGTTGGATCCAGAACGCCATAGAAGAAAGTTATGAATTTATCATCCGGCATTCTCCTGCTCATTATGGTGTTAAGCCTCTGCACTGTATCACCGGCTTTATTGCTCATACCTGGAGTTATAGCATGAAGGGCGGATTGAAGCGCAGCCATCAGCAGAGCAGCAGCGGTGCCTTTTCCGGCAACATCAGCGATTGCTATACCGTACAACCCGTCTGGAATCGGAAATACATCGTAATAGTCTCCCCCGACCTCCATGCTGGGTACAGAAACACCCGCAATATCAACGTTCTCGATCTCGGGAAGCTCTCCGGGCAGCAGGCTCTCCTGGATCGATCTGGCTATTGCCAGTTCTTCACGGTACCTTTCTCTTTCCAGCTCTGTTTCCATCAGTCTCGCATTATCTATAGCCGCAGCTACCTGTCTTGCGAAGGTTTCTACAAGACCTTTTGATTCGTTCATGAATCCGAACTGACGATTCGTGGATGCGTAGATTACGCCGAATGTCTTTTTCCTGATCTTGAGCATTGAAGCTATCAAAGAACCCGGCACAGGTGAATCCTTTCCCGCGAATGCCGCCAGAGGGTGGCTCGGGTACCGGTTGTAAAGGATCGTTCCACCGGATTTTTCCAGCCTCTTGAGAACCTCACTGTGCCACGCGGGAGGAAATGCTGTCTCAGATGAATCCCTTACTGTGGCTTCCCAGGAGCTGAAACCATTCATATCCATTTTTACAGCCCAGCATCTGTCGGCTCCGGAAACTCTTCTGCCGAGAGTTACGGATGAATGCATGATCTTATCCTCATCAAAGGTTGAGTATATGGATTGCCCGAGGCCATCCATTATTCTCAGCTGGTTGAGTTTCCGATCAACAAGTCTTGCGGACGGCAGAAGGAAGAGGATCTTCAGGAAAGTCACTGAACTGAATATCAGCAGGATTGTGAACACACAGCCTATAAAGGTTCCGAGCGCAAGTGATGAGATCGTCAGGCCGCCTCTGAAGTAGAATCTGAGAATGGACTGGGAGAGTACGAGGATTCCAAGGGATCCTGCAAGAGCAACGTACTTCCTCCATCTGGTAAGGTAGTGCGCCCAGTCGGTTCTGAATGAATTAATGAACGCGAAGATGAACAGCAGAACGTAGAATGGGCTTATCGACAGTATAGTTTCAGAATTGCTGATCTCCGCCATGGCTACTCGAAGGAGATCGTCCATGCCCAGAGAAACGTAAAGGATCCTGAGGACAAAGGTGATCATAAGCAGCTGGAACCATAACAATGTTCCTTTTCTTCGCTCGACCAGAACAAGGTATCTCAATGAAGCAATTATTGCGATTGAAAAGACAACGGCAGCGATAAGCGCAAGTATCTTAAGTGGATGCTCCGACTCCTTCAGTGTTCCCTCGGAAAGGACGATGGAATCCTCCTGGGCAACATTCGAACCAGCATAAACAGTCCTGATGAATATCTCAGCGGTCGCTGAAGTTACCTCCCCCAACGCTCCGAGGGTCATTCCCACGGTTCCGGAGCCTTCGAAAAGACTAAAATTCCTGATGGCATCGCCACCTGAGCTTGCAAGGCTGTCTATTTCACTCTGGATGGAAGCCCATCCTGAAAACTCAGAACTGTCATCCTGGAGTGGAATAAGCCTATTCGAGATAAAGCCGTCGGTAAGATCGATCTCTTCCTGTAAGGTTTGTTCCTGACTGGCTGAAGGCTGCAGAAAAACAGCAAGCCCGAGGACAATCATTGAGAAAATAACCAGCGATATCAGTACGCTTGTAAGGTGAAGCCTGGCAATAAGCCGGGTAAGAATCAGATACAGAAACACCGCCCCCATGCAGGCAGTAATTTCCGGGAAATTCAGACTCCCCGGAGAAGTTCGAATGAAAAACAGCGGAACGAACAGGAACGGTGTAAGAATTATTATGAGTTTTCTGCCTGGAATCCGCTTTATGAATCCGATCAATTTGCCTCCCCGCACAGGTTCCCCTCAATCAGGATTCCCGAAACCTTTGAGACTTCACATTCAGTTTCAGTGCCCGATGTCATATTCTTGAGTGTGATTCGCCCTGAAGCGACTTCCTCAGGACCGATAATCGCAATGTATCCAATTAATTTTCTGCCGGCAATCCTGAACTGCTTTGAGAGATTCTTACCTGTGATATCTATTTCAACCGAGACACCGACGTCCCGCAGTTTTTCAGCAAGGTTTACAGCGAAGGTTCTCTCTTCATCGGAATAAACAGCGAGGAAAATATCAGCGGGATGTTTACCGGAAATACCGTCAGGTATAAGATCGTAGGTTTTCAGGAACAGTTCAAGGGTCAGCAGTCCAAGTCCGAATCCGACTCCGGTTACCTTCTGGCCGTCGAACATACCCACCAGGTTGTCGTACCTTCCTCCACCGCAGATCGCCCTCCGGTTCTTACTTCCAGTGTCAGTAACCTCAAAGACTATTCCAGTGTAGTAATCAAGGCCCCGCACAACGCCTGCATCGAACTGCGCTTCAGAAATACCTGCATCCTTCAGCATTCCGCTGAATTTTACTATCTCATCGAAAGCTTCGGTTCCTCCGGCTGCCTGCGAAAGCCATGACGCATCCGGATCGCTGCACGATGCGAACTTCAAAACAGTATCCGCGTTCCGTTCGTCCTTGATTGTTTCCCGGACCAGTTCCTCCCATTCATCAGGCTTTATCTTGTCCTTTTTGTCGATCACCGCAAAAGCCTTAGCCATCTCCTCTTCAGTCATACCGCAGCTGCTCAGAATTTCTGAGGCAAGTCTCCTGCTGGAGTAGCGGATGACGTACTGACCCGGGCTGGCACCCAGACTGTACATGATTCTTCTCAGTACAAGAAACACTTCAAGCTCGGCATCAAGACCGGAAACCCCAAGTATATCCAGGTTGAACTGCATGAATTCCCGAACTCTTCCGCGCTGGGGTCTCTCGTACCTGTAGCAGACCGGAAATGACATCCACTTGACGGGGTAAATAAGCTCCCCTGAAGCGGCCACCAGTCTGGCGAGGGAAGGTGTGAGCTCCGGCCTCATTATCAGCTTCCTGCCGCCCTTGTCGGTGAAATTATAACTCTGCTTGACAGCCAGTTCATTGCCGGATTTTGCCAGGAAAAGCTCAAGAGGCTCAAGAACGGGTGTCTCGTATTCCTCGAAGCCGTACACAGTACCCGCTTCCCGCAATTTTTCGATAATATAATCCTCAACCCTCTTCTCAGCGGGTGTAAGTTCTCTCATGCCCTTGAGAGGTTTTCTACTGAGCGCCATAAAACTCCTCTGATGAAATTTCGCTTATAACACGACTATTCTGTGGAAATGAGAGGGAAAATTCAAGTGGCAGCTGTTTACCGGGGAACGGGAAACTGACATATTTGTTTCCAGAATGCACAGCAATTCTGTCAGGAGGATATTTATTATGAAAAAATGCAGTATTCTTTCCGCAGTCCTTTTTTCTCTGCTCGTACTATTTCTGGCATGCGAGGATAACCCTTTCGATCCCAACGGTTGGAGAACCCTCTCACATGAAGGTTTCGTTCTGAAGTGGAGAGTTCAGGACAGCAACCTGGAAGTTGAACTCAACGGCCCCTCAACCGGATGGATTGCAGTAGGGTTCGCAGGATCCTATATGCTGCATGATTCCAACATTATTATCGGTTACGTTAGCGGTTCTTCAGTCAGTATCAGAGATGATTTCGGTGTTGACAGCGATACGCATGTTTCCGACACTGACCTGCAGGGCGGAGAACAGAACGTATCGGACAAATCCGGCAGTGAGGGTTCGGGAACAACAACTATCCTTTTCACGATCCCCCTTGATTCGGGTGACCTTTACGACAATGCCCTTTCAGAGGGACAGACCTATAACATCGTTCTAGCATGCGCCGCAGACGGAGCCGACAATTTTACGTCGGCTTACACTACGATTTCGAATACATCGATAAAAATATAATAATCTGGAAAGCGGACGGAGCTTCAATGAAACCATTCTTCAAAGAGATCAAGCCTGACGATATTGCAGAGAGCGTTTTCAAACTCATAGCAGAGGATTGGTTCCTTCTGACTGCAGGTACCGAAGCAGACGGGTACAACACCATGACCGCAAGCTGGGGCGGGCTGGGGCAGCTCTGGAACAAAAGGGTTTCCTTCGTCTTTGTACGGCCGCAGAGGCATACATGGAAGTTCATGGAGAATAACGGATTATTCACAATGAGCTTCTTCAGTGAAGAATACAGGGATGCCCTTAAATACTGCGGTTCCCACTCCGGACGGGATTCAGATAAAGCCGGGGAAACAGGCCTGACGCCCTTCGAACCGTCAGCCGGGACGGTAGCATTTGGAGAGGCTAAGTTGATTCTTGTCTGCAATAAACTCTACTACCAGGATATTCAGCCGGAAAGATTTCTTGATGTCGAAATCGACAACCTCTATCCTGAAAAAGGTTACCACAGGATGTACATCGGTGAGATTGAGAAGGTACTTACATCAGCGGCAGCAGAAGCTCCTCCAGGTTAAGCTCCACCGAAGCAGTATAGCACCTTTCAATATCCAGGTTCTCCATGAGGTTATCCATGGCGAAACCGCCATCCTCCTCGACCGGCCCCCGGAAGATTTCATTACCGTTGCAGGTTACAACGATATCACTGCTGAAATCCACCATTTCCGGATGGAGGAGCAGCCGGATCCTGCAGAATCGGTTAACTGTAATGTCGAATCTGTTCTGTGAATACACGGCTTCAACCCTGACGGAAGGTCCAGACCTCGGGAGGAGCCAGTAGTATTCAGGAGGGTTGAACATGTCCCGCAGTTCAAGCACTTCGGAATCACGAAGGATCGCTATGGAAAAGCTGTCTCCAGGCAGCATTTCCTCCTGCAGAATTCCTATATCATCAAGGCTGGTTATATCCTCCCCCTCGAAACCGATAATGACATCGTCCTCCGCAAGCCCCAGTCTGGCTGCCGGGACATCCCCATCCACAACACCCGCTACAAAAACACCATCACCTTCGTAGTCCCAATCGGCATAGAAGCCGAACCTGAGCCTGTCGGATACGAGTAATGTATTGTAATCGATGTCACTGCCAATAAGAGGCCACGGAACAATTGAATCCACCATAAGCCAGTCGCAGCCGGACGGTTCCCCGGCTTCCCAGATGATACTGCCTGGAAACCTCTCCCTCTCCGTTTCAGAAAGGAATTCAAATATTCTGTCTTCCAGCTGAGGCAGGTAAGAGGGATCATGCTCAAAACCCTGAAAAGTGTGGTACTCTATTACAGCTCCGGCGGACTCAGCCAGGGAGATGGTGGGAGCCATTTTCCCGGTAGGGTACAGTCCATCCTCATCGCTGTGCGATGCTATACCCGCTCTGTTTGAGAGGCTGGGCAGATATGTTGCCCGCTCGCCGTCTATCGCAGCTACACCGATATGTCCTGAGAAGGCAAGATAACCCGCAAAGCAGCTAGGGTGAAGCATCATCAGAGAGAAACTTCCGGAAGCGCCGTCAGAAAAACCCCCGACGAAAACCCTGGAATCATCAACGTTGAAGTTCATCTTCATCCATCGAACGATCCGGAGAATACCCTCCTCCCCTACAGGATCCCACCATGTCGCATTCAGCTGGCCGCATGGAAAGGCTATAAGGTAGCCTTCTTCAAGGAGCCGGGGAATCAGATGTCGTTCCATCAGGGTTTCCGGTTCCATCGTACGAAGGTCCGCAGTGCTGACTCCTCCGTGAAGCCATACGAACAGAGGACTCTGTTCTTCCGGGTCGCAATCGGGTGGAATCACATAGTAGAAGTGCCGCTCAACACTGTCAGGATAGAGAATACTGTCGATCAGAAGAGTTTCGTTGATGTAGTCATTCTCACTATTGATGGGCTCGAATAGATCGCAGGCACTGGATAATCCGGAAGTCAGCTCCCTGAATTCGATGATATCAGAGCCTGATGAAATGGAATTGAACGCAACAAGTAACAGGACAGCAATGATAGACGATTTCATATTTCCTCCAGTGAATCAGGTCAGTACGATGACCATGAGACGGGCATCATACCAAGAAAGAAGCGTCCGTACGTGATTTCCATTTCCCCGTCGGGCAGTACTTCAAGGCTGCTGATCATATTTATCATATCCTGCGGAAGCGGGAATACAACAAGGGCGTCACCCTCCCAGAGAGGGTCTGTTACGTAAGCCTCCCAGGTTTCCCAGAGCAGTTCAAGCTCGCCTGAAGTAAGACCGGCAGTATTCCAGGATGAGAGGATATCCTGCATCTGCGTTCTATCGTAAAGGGAGATCTCCTCTGTCTCCACTGGGATGAAAATGGATTGGGGATCAACCCTGTACATCTCCTGCATATCACCATAGGGCTCCAGGAATATCAGCACCTTGTCCACACCCCCGGGCAACCCTTCACCTGCAGCAAGTAATTGCGGATATTTCAGAAATTCCGGGGTTTCAAGAAAACATTCGTAATAGAGAAATCCCTCATTGATGCCGCCGCTGGTCCTTACCGAATTGCATTCCAGTGTCCGCCAGTTACTGACAACATCGAACGACAGCAGGAAGTCACCGGGAAGATCGTCAGGATATTCAATTCCCTCATCGGGGTCGAAGACCTGAATACCGGACCATCTTATCGAGTTCCATGATGAGGTCATACCGTCAACAGGGTATATCTCATAAATATTGCCGCCGGAAACTTCAACTGCGAAATCGCCACTGAATTCAGCACCGTGGAAAAATATCACCGGTGCTTCCACAGATATTGGTTCGATACCAAAGTCAGGATCTGCGATGAAAGATGACAGTCCGGGGTCAGGAAGCGCCACAGCGGCAGCTTTGTATCCCCCGAAAACCACTACTCCCCACTCATGAACTTCAACCGGTTCGCTCTGGGCGGATATCAGTATACCATTCAGTACCATGATGATTAAACAGATTATCATATTGCTTCTCCCCAATGCTCAATTCAAATGTCTACAGGATACAATAACAAAACGCCGGGATACTGAACAAGATTGATCAGGGTTCCGGAATCTCTCCGGTTCTTGACAGATTCAGTTTCTT
>CAZUYF010000053.1:0-11227 GCA_964624675.1 uncultured bacterium | reverse complement strand
TGTCCTATCCTGCCCTGGATGTCGGCAGTCTCGCCGCCACCGTCGATAACGATAGTGTTATCCTTGTCAATGCGGACACTGACGGCTGTTCCAAGGTCATCAAGAGTGATATTCTCAAGCTTGATACCCAGGTCCTCGGTTATTGCCCTTCCTCCGGTGAGAATGGCGATATCACCGAGCATAGCCTTGCGGCGGTCTCCGTATCCGGGTGCCTTAACTGCGGCTACCTGGAGCATTCCCCTCATCTTATTCACAACAAGTGTTGCGAGGGCTTCACCTTCGATGTCCTCAGCTATGATAAGAAGAGGCTTGCTGAGCTGTGCAACCTTCTCCAGAATGGGAAGGAGGTCCTTCATACTGGAAATTTTCTTCTCATGAATGAGAATGTAAGGCTTCTCGAGGACAACCTCCATATTCTCAGGGTCTGTAACGAAGTAGGGAGAGAGGTATCCTCTGTCGAACTGCATCCCCTCAACTACATCGAGGGTTGTCTCCATTGATTTGGCTTCCTCAACGGAAATTGTTCCGTCTTTCCCTGCCTTGTCCATGGCGTCTGCAATGATGTCGCCGATCATGTCATCGTTGTTGGCTGATATCGCAGCTACCTGCTTGATGTTTTCCTTACCGGAAACATCGCGGGAAAGTGTCTTGAGTTCTTTAACTACCGCGTTTACTGCCGCATCGATACCTCTCTTGAGGGACATCGGATTAGCGCCTGCTGTAACATTCTTCAGGCCCTCACGATAGATAGCCTCGGCAAGAAGTGTTGCGGTTGTTGTACCGTCTCCGGCCACATCACTGGTTTTGCTGGCAACTTCACGGATCAGCTGGGCACCGACATTCTCAAATTTGTCTGGAAGTTCGATTTCCTTCGCAACTGTAACGCCATCTTTTGTTATGGTCGGGCTTCCCCACTTTTTCTCGAGGAGAACGTTCCGTCCTTTGGGGCCAAGGGTTACCTTGACAGCTCTGGAAAGCTTCTCAACCCCGGCAAGAATGGCGTGCCTTGCATCCTGATCGAACTTAAGTTCTTTAGCTGGCATACCTTATAACCTCCTGGTTACCTGTTCAGTATGGCGAGAATATCATCCTCGCGCACAATAACAAATTCATCGTCCAGTACTTTAACTTCCGTACCGGAGTACTTACCTATAAGAACGCGATCTCCCTTTTTAACAACGGGAGTCAGGAAGCCGTCTCCGTCTTCATTTCTTTTACCCTGTCCGACAGCTTCAACGATACCCTCAAGGGGTTTTTCCTTTGCGGTATCGGGGATAACAATACCACCTTTTACTGTTTCTTTCGGCTCTTCCCGTTTGATCAGTACACGGTCGAAGAGCGGGCGAATTGCATTTTCACCCATGTGTTTTCTCCCATCCTAAGTTAGGTTAGTTGACATTTTCAAAATTTCGCAGTCTTAGGTAGAGCAAGGTAAATGCCAACTGCCGGGTCAGGCTGATCTGAATCGCAAAATGACTTGCAGCGCAGTGTTACATGGGTATACTTGGTATCTGGTGCAGCATGGGAAGAACTTCCTGCTGGTATTCATGAGTCAGAATGACACATTCCGGGCTGCAGGCTGTATTATTTTACAGAAAATGCTGTATATTCGGCAGGTTGTATGTAATGAATCTATCCTAAGTTTACGGAGATTGTATGGACAGGGTTACTATTGGAACGGAAGGAACAGATCTGGAGCAGGTTCTTAGAATTGCCGGGGGCGCTTCTGCCGAGTTATCCGAAGGTGCCAGGCTTGCTATCAGGAATTCGCGAATGAGGACTGAAGAAGTAGTTCGCAGCGGCGTACCTGTTTACGGAGTGAATACCGGATTCGGGAGGCTTGCCAATTCAATCGTGAGTTCGGACAACCTTGATTTGCTGCAGAGGAACCTGCTGCTCAGTCATGCATGCGGAACCGGTCCGATTTGTTCGGGATCCGTTACAAGAGTGATGATGTTCCTCAGGATTGCATCTCTGGCCAGAGGAAGATCCGGCATTCGCGAGCAGACACTTGATCAGATGCTTGCAATTCTAAATAGCGATATCTATCCGGCAGTACCCATTAAAGGTTCTCTCGGTGCATCCGGTGACCTGGCCCCCCTTGCTCATTTGAGCCTGCCGCTTATCGGGGAGGGCAAGTGTGTTTATAACGATGAGATCATATCAGGGAAGGAGGCCCTTGAGATCATAGGGCTCAAGCCAGTCGTACTCGGAGCCAAGGAGGGACTTGCTCTTATTAACGGTACCCAGACAATGACAGCCCTTGCGTCACTGGCATACATCGAAGCGTGCAGATTGGCCGATGCCGCAGATGCGGCAGCAGCAATGTCTCTTGAAGTGCTCCTGGGCACAACGCTGCCTTTCAGCAGGGAACTGATAGCCCTGAGACCACATAGAGGCGCAATTGAAACCGCCGAAAATCTCCGGTCTCTCATCCGGGACAGTGAGATACTGATATCACATAAAGCATGCGAAAAGGTTCAGGACGCTTATTCCCTCAGGTGTGTTCCCCAGGTTCATGGAGCAACAAGGGATGCCCTGCGGTATATCGAGTCTGTCCTGTCGGTGGAGCTTGCGTCGGTTACAGATAACCCTCTTTTAATGGAAGACGGTACCTTTGTAAGCGGAGGAAATTTCCACGGGCAGCCTGTAGCTTTTGCAGCGGACCATCTGTCCCTTTGCATGGCGGAGCTGGCAGACATTTCCGAAAGACGAATAGAAAGGCTGCTTAATCCTGATCTCAGCGGATTACCCGCTTTTCTTTCTCCCGATCCCGGAATCAACTCCGGTTTCATGATAGCCCAGTACACCGCCGCTTCCCTCGTAAGCGAAAACAAAGTTCTCGCACATCCTGCCAGCGTGGACAGTATCCCTGTGAGCGGGTCACAGGAAGATCATGTGTCCATGGGCACTACGGCTGCTTACCAGGCTCTGAGCGTACTTGAGAATTCAACCTATGTAATCGCTACCGAGCTCGTCTGCGCGGCCCAGGCAGCGGAGTTCATACATCGAGGCAGGCATGGTCTCGGGACGTGCAGGATCTACAAAGCTATCCGTGAGAAGGTTGAACCGCTCGGGGTGGACAGACAGTTTGTGGAGGATATCGAAGTAGTGGCGGAGATGGTTTCATCCGGTGTATTCAGCGAAATACTGAATTATGTCAGGGGTATTGAATAATCCGGATTTGCATTTATTAATTCTATGCAGGCAGGTACTGTATTAAGCTTCGTAAAGGCCCTCCGCGCGGGAAGGTGAGCTGCTGCCGGTGTCCATATCGAAGCCCGATTCCTCGAGATCTCTTTCTATTTTTTCCGGGTCTTCTCCCGCTTCCAGCCTTGAGAGGGCTTCGCTGACTTCGGAACCCAGATCCTCACCCATTTCATCGGCCATGCGCCGGATGGCGCTGGCCATGGCTTTGGGATCTTCAGTATCAAGCCCTGCCAGGGAGGGATCATCAGCCATATCCTCCATGGAGGATGAGCCGCTTTTTACGGAAAACGTACTCATGACCTTTTCCATTCTGTCACCTTTCCCGCATTCGGGGCAGACCGGAGCTGTGCTGCTGGAAGGATTTCTTACAAGGAATTGAAATATCGTGTTGCATCGACCGCAGAGGTATTCATAGATAGGCATTATCCGCTCCCTTTCAGTATTCCCTGACTTTCAAGAAAGAGCCTGTGAATCCTGCTGTCAGGCGTCAGCTCCGGATGGAACGATGAGAGCCATAGATTGTTCTGCCTGAGAAGAACAGGGCCGTCTTCAACACTGCTCAGAACTTCAACATCATCGGAGAGAGGCAGAAGCAGGGGAGCTCTGATGAAGACTCCTGGGAAAGGTTCAGCAAGACCAGTAACTATGATAGACTCCAGGAAGCTGCTTGTCTGACGGCCGAAATAATTCCGGACAGCTTTCACATCGGCAAGCCCGAGGCAGTTCTGACTGATTTCATGCTCCTTTTCATCGATTTCCTTTGAAAGAAGTACGGCTCCTGCGCAGGTGCCGAAGATGGGGAATCCATCTTCTCCCATCGATCTCAGAGGACTGGTGAGTTCCCATCTATTCAGCAGGGAGATAAGGGTTGTTGATTCTCCACCCGGAAGAATAAGGGCCGAAATGGATTCAAGTTCATCCGGAGTTCGAATCTCCTTAACATCGCAACCCAGCTGCATAAGAATTGAGATATGCTCTGCTACACCGCCCTGAAGGGCAAGAACTCCTACTGCAGGCAAGGTTTACCAGCCCCTGTTTGCCAGTCGCTCTTCATCGGGAATTGTGGAAATGTTTATTCCCACCATTGCCTCGCCAAGATTTCTGGAGATTTCGGCAAGCACTTCGGGTGAATCGAATCTGCTTACAGCCTCGACTATGGCCCTTGCCCGTTTTTCCGGATTACCGCTTTTGAATATCCCGCTGCCGACGAAAACACCGTCCAGACCAAGCTGCATCATCAATGCCGCATCGGCAGGTGTAGCCAATCCTCCGGCGGCGAAATTCACAACCGGAAGGCACCCGTTCTCATGGACGTACTTGACAAGGTCATAAGGAGCACCCATTTCCTTCGCTATTGTCATCAATTCTTCAACCGGCGTAACCTTGAGTTTTCTGATACCTCCCAGTACAGCCCTGGCATGTCGGACAGCTTCTACAACATTACCCGTACCTGCTTCTCCCTTGGTGCGGATCATTGCAGCGCCCTCGCCTATCCTTCTTAACGCTTCTCCCAGATTGGTGGCTCCGCATACGAACGGTACACTGAAATCGTGCTTGTTCACATGGTATTTCTCATCGGCGGGTGTGAGTACCTCGGATTCATCGATGTAATCGATCTGCATCGCTTCGAGTATCTGGGCTTCGACGAAGTGCCCTATCCTGCATTTCGCCATGACGGGAATGTTAACCTGCTCCTGGATGCCTCTTATCATATCAGGGTCAGACATTCTGGCAACACCGCCCTGGATTCGAATGTCGGAAGGAACTCTTTCCAGGGCCATTACTGCTACTGCTCCCGCTTCCTGTGCGATCAGGGCATGTTCCGGAGTGACAACATCCATTATCACTCCGCCCTTGAGCATCTGAGCGAGCCCCTTCTTTGCTTCCCAGGTTCCTTCTTTTCTTGAGTTTTTCATTGAATTTCCTCTTCCGTAAATAATGCAAAAAATTTCATCTCATCAATTCGCCAAAGAGAATCAGCGATCAGAAGCTCATTCTCAAGTTCGATACAGATTGAGCTATCGGGAACATCTGCCTGGTGATAGGTTCTCTGAATATCCGAAAAGAGGTTCAGGTATGCAGCAGAAGAATTGAGGTACGATAACCATACATCTTCAGTGCTGTCTGAGAAGACAGTTACGAGAGTTTCCGCTTCGGTTATTGCCGCATCAGCCCTTATCCAGGCAAGGTCCAGAACCCACAGCCTTACAGGAGTATCCGGGTAGACAGGGCACTCGGGCACAGCTTCTAAGTATGCGTCAAGAAGCCCTGAGATCTCCCGGTCGAAGTTCACTATAAACTGCATGATCTCCGGTTCGGGAACCCTGAATTGGGCAGCATCTCCTGCAACGGGCAGAACCACAGATATCAGAATCAAAAGTATCTTTTTCATCATGATGCAAATATAGGGATTTTGCACACTATCGTACCAATACGTGCAGGGGGTCTTTCCAGATTGATAAGGTAGTTGTAGATTAAGAAAAATGAAATTCATTGCACCAGACCGCCGGCGGCTGGTAAACTCTGTTAAGATGAGAATTTATACTTCGGGAAAGCGAGTTCTGCTTTGAAGATAATACTGTCTGTTCTGCTGATCATTTCAATATCCGCTGGAGAAATATGCTCTGATCTCCAGGCGATAGGGGTACCCGCATACTCCGCATTCCTGCAGGACAGCATGCTCGTTGTTTCCATGTCAGGTTCACTGGCTGAGGGTGATTCCCTCCTGAAGCATTATGGAGGCATTTTCTTTGTAGCGGTAGACAGTATCGTGGCCGGATGGGATGCCTTCGGAATCGCTGTTGAACTCGAGGAGGCTACTCTGGTTTTTAGGAAGTGTGATATGATTCTGCTGTTTGAGTGGATTACAGAAAGCAGTGACGATGAGGCAATAGCTGAATGGGTCCTTAATCATACCAGGGTTTTTAGGGATGTGGAGCCAGATCAACCTTAGCTTTGCTGGTTAAACTCCGCCTTTACCAAAGAATATTACAGGAAAAGTCTTCAGGATCAGTCTAATATTTATGCTGTCCGTTCTGGAAAGAACATAAATGAAATCCAGGAACTGGGATTTCTCAAAACCGAGTCTGCTCCTGCCATATACCTGCCATATACCTGTTAGACCCGGCTTTACAGTGAAGCGCTGCTGCAGCCATTCACTGGTATAATACTCCAGCTCATAATCGATGCACGGTCGCGGCCCCACGATGCTCATATCACCCCTGAGGACATTCCGAATCTGTGGAAGCTCATCCAGCGATGTTTTCCTGATGATCTTTCCAACAGGAGTAACCGACTTGGCGCTGACTGTCTTGAATATTTCACCGTTCTCTGATTTAACCGCCGCATCTCCATTTACATATTTCATGAAGTACTTTTTATGAGTGCTCTGTTTATCTTCGGCATTTACCCGCATTGATCTGAATTTGAAGAAACTGAAGGGTTTTTTCATGTAACCGATCCTGGTCTGCCTGTACAGTACACCACCGCGGCTTGAAATGGCTACTGCAGGAATAATGACAGCTATAATGGGCAGAAAGAGAAGCAGACCGGCAAAGGCGATAAGAATATCACTTATCCGCCAGAGCGCTCTGGACATTCTGGTGCATTCCCTGCTGAAGAATGTAAGAGCGCCGTAACCGTCTGCAGTCATCCATGGATCGAAGTAACCGAGTTCATGAAAGCGCCTGGAGTATATTGAAAACGGAACACCGGCGCGACGGGTAAGTAATGAGAAACGAGCAATGAAATCGAAGTCTTCCTCATCAAACACCATGCTGAGTTCGGTTGCATTTTCACTGTTGAGAACCTCCATGCACCTGGCATATCGTTCATCAGGGTCATCAGACATGGAATCGGAATTCGTTTTCAGATCAAGAATGGACCTGTAAACCGGTGATTTCAGCAATGTCGCCTTTATCTTCCCGCATACAGTCTCCGCGCCGAATATGACAATGGATATCTTCCCGAATTTCAGGGTCTTCAATATCCAGGGGAATATACGGGGTACGATTAAAAGCCTGGTTAACAAAGTCATTACAAGCCAGAGAATCATCATTATGAAAACAGCCAGCCTGCTGCTGATAAATATTCCCGCAGGGAAGTGCGTTATGAACAGGATAAAGATGAAGAATACTGAAATCGTAATTATCATCCTGATTGTTCTGAAGATATTCATGGACTTATTCATAGTCGTTCTGACAACGTACAGGTTGTCCACCATCATGAGCATGATTTCAGCTATTGCAAGGAATATCCATGTTCCGGCTATTGCGGAGCAAGGAGCTGAAGCGGTGTGAATGGAACCGAAGCGCAACTGAACCGCAAGAGAGATAGCCAGCAGCAGTGTCAGAAAATCGAATATAAGAAGCGTAAAGAAGTAGAGCCTGTTCAGCTGGAAGCTTCTTTTAAGAGGCAATTCAGTCCTTCTCTGAGAAGTATGATTTCACGGCTTCGGCGACGATGACCTGCTGATCCTGGGTAAGATCGGGAAACATCGGCAGTGTGAGGTTACAGGAGCTGTTCCATTCAGATACAGGGAAATCCCCCGCTTCGTATCCGAGGTATGAGTATGCTTTCTGCGTATGAAGTGGAAGAGGGTAATGAAGCCCGGAAGCAACATCCCTGCTGGAGAGGAACTCCCTCAGGGCGTCCCTTTCGGGTGTATGTACTGCATAGAGATGGTAGACATGTCTTACATCTCCATCCTCACTGGGAAGTACAAGGGGAAGTCCGGAAAGGAGTTCATTGTACCTTTTTGCAGAATTCCTTCTTCTGTCGTTCCATTGTGAAATGTATCTGGATTTTACACCCAGCACCGCCCCCTGAAAGGCAGACATTCTGTAATTGTGTCCGATGAAATCGTAGATGTACTTCTCTCTTGAGCCGTGATCCCGCAGTGTTCTGACCCTTCCGGCGATATCTTCGGAATTCGTTGTTACTGCGCCGCCTTCGCCGAACGCTCCTAGGTTTTTCCCGGGGTAGAAACTGAATGCAGCAGCCGTACCGAAACTTCCAGCAGGTCTTCCATTCCTTGAGGCGTTAACGGACTGGCATGCATCTTCAAAAAGCAGAAGACCGTAACGATCTGAGATCTCCTCAAGCTCGGGCAGTGCCGCAGGCTGTCCGTAAAGGTCTACAGCAAGAATTCCTCTTATCTCCGCACCCGTTTTAGGATCAATTGGTTTTCCTGTTGAAGAACAGGATTCAAGAAAGCTCCGAACCCTGTCAGGTGAAAGATTAAGCGTATCCTGATCCACATCCACAAAAACCGGGACATGCCCCGCCAGCACAATACCCTCCACTGAGGCCGTGAAGGTATTCGGAGGAACTATGATGCCGCTGCCCGGCTGCAGGTCACTGGCCCATATCATGATATGCACAGCAGCTGTCCCGCTTGAAACGGCTATGCAGTACTTCGTTCCGGCTATTTCAGCGAATTTCTCTTCAAATGCGGCAACCTTCGGACCGAGAACGTAGTAGCATGTATCCAGCACTTCTGTGAGCTCGCTTACGATTTCGTCCTTTATCTGATTGTATTGCGTTTTAAGGTCAAGAAATGGTACGGACATCTATGTTACCTCCAGATGGAATTAAGAACAAATTAAATTCTCGAGTAATCTACTATGCCAACCTTGTTCAGTCATCATCCGGAGAATAGATTTGCCTGATGAGAGCAATAACCCATATCACGGCAAGTGCCGCTGCTGGAGTAATCGCCGGCGCTGTTGCTGAACCGGCAGCAGCTGCAGGAATATTTCTATTCGGCGGCTTCATGGATGTGGATCATATTGGGCACTTTGTTAGTTCCGGACTGCCAGCAAATCCGAGTGCGTTCTTCCACAGTGTTTTCCGAAACGAAAAACAACTGGAGAGAAAATACTCAATAGAACGGGGTATTCCATCGAATTGCATCTTCCCTGCGCTTCATTGCATTGAATTTGCGGTTCTGGTTGGCGGAACGGGTGCATTACTGGGCTCACAATTGTTATTGTGGGGAGGGGCTGGAGTTATTCTCCACCTGCTGATGGATATCAGAAGCTACCCCTGCAGTCCCTGGTTCTTCTCGATTATCTGGCGGATTTCTCACAAAAAGCGATTGCTTCGGGCATGGGTCGAACACCGATCGAAAGTTCACTGGTAGCGTTCTATTTAACCAGTATCCAGTTGGAGTATCCGCCGATTTTCCTTCCGATCAGCCGTTCAAGGGCGGAGTGTATTCTGCACCATAGCTGAAGGTGTTCATGGTTCGGAGGGTTGTCCGGGTCGGAGTAATCCTCTGCTCTCCAGTCTTTGTTCTCTATCCGCTCCAGCATCACTGCAGGATGTGTTCCGTCCAGCAGAGGTATTCTGTCAAGGGGACCGTAATCCCACGGCTTACCTGAATTGGAATGCTTCCTCGCAATCCATTCATCATCATGATAAAAACTGTCCATTACAATCGTTTTCTTTCTCATAACCTCCGGATGACGAACCCACCCGTAGTGGTAAATCCTGGCGCCGCAATCGCCTACGCGAAGCTTTCTGCCATTAATTCTGAAGCTTTGCGCATCTTTCCAGCTTCGTACGTTCCTGCCGTTCTTGATTACCCGAATTTCCCTGTC
Organism: uncultured bacterium; assembly: GCA_964624675.1. Taxonomy (GTDB): domain Bacteria; phylum Fermentibacterota; class Fermentibacteria; order Fermentibacterales; family JCC-6; genus Aegiribacteria. The sequence continues at coordinate 1,415 of CAZUYF010000053.1, read as the reverse complement.
GTACCAGTTGTGTCCCCTGTGCACCCTGTTGTAATCGCCCCAGAGGTGATTGTAGTGGAAGAGAAGTCCATCGACATCATCCCTGGAGTCGTACTTCTCCATGGCTCCGAGTATCAGCGGAAAATCATCTTCATGTATCGCTTCATCAGCCTGAAGGTAGAGACACCACGGATATCTGCACTGATCGAGGGCGATATTCGTCTGGTCTGCAATTGTCGCTCCATCCACGAATCTGTCCGGATTCCAGTCGGTTTCAATTATCCTGATCCTGGGGTCGTCGATACTTCTGATAATTTCCAGTGTGTTATCTGTACAGTCGCCAACATTGACTATGTACTCATCGACTATCGGAAGAGCTGACCTGATGGATTCCTCTATCGGGTAATCAAGACGGATGGCATCCCGTACAAAGGTGAATCCTGATATTCTGACCTTCTTATCCAAAACACTCCTCAGGTTAATGTTTCGGGAAACATATAGCCGCGGCTGCCTCAATTCAAGGCTGCATTAGATGAAGGGGTTTGTAACCTGAATCAGGGTTATCTGGTTGAATTAACCTGAACGGATACTCCCGGTTAGAATGCGGCGCTTTTAATATTTGCCCATGTGCCTGACTGCAGCTCCATGGAGCTTCCGTATGCAGTAACAACTATACTGTATATCTCCCAGTTGATGCTCGTATATTCATTCTGACCAGCATCAGCCTCTGCATGAAAACGAAAACCAAGATAAGTTCCGTTCGGTGGATCAATTATCGAGTATACGATGGGTTCATAATCCGTAATGGAACTGTACCAGTAAACACTCTCATCGTATATGTAGCCTCCCCCTATCGTAGTCGATGAGATGTATAATTGAGCTGAGGCTGAGCCCTCATCGGTTGTCGCGCTCAGATAGTGCTCGATATGAATAACGACGGAGTCAGCTCCATCAGGCACGAAGTAGTAAACTGGAGGTGAATTCCAATAGGAACTCATATCGCACTCCCACCATTCATCGACACAATAATGATATGCTTTTGCCCCTGGATTATTGAATGTCCAGCGGTCGTTGTACCAGCCTGACGGTAGTTCTTCAAAGACAGATTCAAATATTACGCAGTCGGCAAAAGATGAAAATGCAAATGAAACAAGAATACCGAATAGAATAACCTTCATTTATCTCCTTTCTTCAGTTTCTAACTATCCTGTGTGACTATAGCTTACTTCCGTTAAGAAAACGTTATCAGGAATATTCCTCCGGTTCGTACTTCGGGAAACATATAGCCAGGGTTGCCGCCATTCAAGACTGCATTGGATGAAAGGGTTTGTAACCTGAATCAGTGTTATCTGAACGAGTATGCCGGAACTGATATTCCCGTTTAGAATGCGGCGTTCTTGATATTCGCCCATGTGCCGGGCTGCAGCTCCATGGAA
>CAZUYF010000052.1:7364-11335 GCA_964624675.1 uncultured bacterium | reverse complement strand
TGACCGGTGCAATTCCATCACCGGTATCAAGAGAAACGCCTTCATATTCGATGTCATCCATCATGGAATCAAGATCATCGAGTGTTACGTACCAGTCGAAACCGGCGGCATCAACTTCAACTGCCCAGAGTGTATATGTGTCGCCGTCTTCGTCCTCGACCTTTATGTCATAGGTTCCGGGGTCTACCCAGACGATAAGCTGGTCGTCCTGGTAGAGCAGCTCCGAACCCAGAAGGTCATCTCCCCAGGGTTCACCGGTGGGATCAACGTATACGTAGTATATGTCCCATCCCTGAAGATCATTGATGATGGCGATGGATGTGCTTCCCTCGCCTGCTTCGACTATCTTGGGTTCGATGAATTCATCTTCATCCCATCCCGAATCAAGATCGTCGAGCGTTACATTCCACTCGTATCCTTCAGCCCCGATCTCAACCTGCCACAATGTATATGTGTCGCCGTCTTCGTCCGTAACCATCATGTCCCAGGTGCCTTCTTCGATATCAACAGTGAAAATTGCTCCAGGAGCCAGGATACCGGTTCCAAGGCGATCTTCACCCCAGACACCATCGGAAGGATCAATGAGTATGTAGTGTATATCCCACATCTCAAGCCCATTGGTAATGGTGACTTCAACCATTGCTGCTTCATCAGTACCTTCTGGAATTGGTGTCCCCTCATCTGCCTGTTCACCGCAGGCAGCAAAAAGCGCGATAGCAAGTATACTGAGAAGTAATGCTAATCTATTCATCAAGTTTCCTCTCTCTCTATTTCCGGTTTTCCGAACCGGCACGGTTCAAACGTTAACAAATCACAAACTATTCGTTACAGATAATAACTGAACATACGAACCCGTGAGGGCTGTATTGATACTGTTTCTGAATAATCTTTCCAGACTGAGCTTCCAGTACCCCCCCTCGAGAATCATAGAGTACTTCCGAGATTTACTGGAAGAAAGAGTAATATCCGCCCTATCTCCCTGCACGAAAATCATAGTTACATCTCCACTGAAGTCAATGTACTCTCGACATAGTATAGGAAGCAGGTCTACGCCGGATCTGTATCCGTGAAGTCCCCTGGTCTGCAGATCAAAAGCCAGTGAATCGAGCAGAAGCATAGTAGAGGAACTCAGTGAAGCGGCAGCCGATTCCCATTCATTCCTGTGGATATATCCCGCTGTTTCGCTGTATCTGTCGAGAATCTCCTGCTGTGTTGCCGACCAGGAGCAGGATATCAGGATTGGAAGCGTTACAAGCAATATCGCGAAAACATAGTTACGTAAATGGAACATGGTTTTCCCCTGCCAGTGATAACAAATACATTATAGTCTGTTCCTTTCCTGCGCCCTCGTCAATATCCGGGTGTTTCATTTATCCGATATCCTGTTATTATTCATGCAACCATTGGGAGGTCTGGATTTGTCATTCATGGGCAGCGGTGAGTTTCAGCTGGAATTTCCCTGGACGGGAGAACTGGACGCGGTAACAGGAATACCGCCGAGAAAAGCTCTGGACAGCAGCTTACCACTCCTTCTTCGGATAATGGGAGAGGAAGATCTTCCCCTCTCGGTAATCATGATCGATATTGATCATTTCAAGAAATTCAATGACAAATGGGGTCATGATACGGGGGACAGAGTTCTGCGTCACGTAAGCCGCATAATCCGAAAAGCTGTGAGGTACCGCGGTGAAGCTTACAGATATGGCGGTGAAGAGATCACTTTGCTTCTTCCGAACACATCCTCGGACGAGGCTTCGGCTGCGGCGGAGAGGATTCGCCGAAGCATCTACGATTCACCATTGGAAAGAAAATCCGGAGAAGATGATGAATCTTCACAAATCCCGCTCTCTGTGACCATATCTCTGGGTGTGAGCACTTTTCCCTCGGTTGCCGGCAGCGAACTCCTTGTCGCTGCCGATCAGGCTCTATACGATGCCAAAAAGGGAGGCAGGAACAGGGTTGCCGTATACAATTTTCAGAAGAAGGATGAAAGTATGCCGGTTGTTCTTGATGTCAGATTCCCGACTGCTTCCTCCATAAGCGAAGGCAGTTATATAATTCTTACACGCTGGTTTCGGCACAGGGGTGAACTCACCGAGATCGAAGCTCGGGAAATATCCGATCCCGGCAGGGGAGTAAGAGAAATTGCCGAAGGGCCTGTACCGCCGGGCGGACCTGTAACCGCTGAGATCAGAGGCCGGGTTACGGCAGTTGAGCGGCGCGGTGCTTCCACGTTCTTCAGTTTCGAGGTAGAAGCCGAAGTTCTTGACCTTATGTTCCATCACCTTACAGATCGCGATTCATGAAATCCTTCCTCTGTGATGGACTATGGGCAGGCCCTGCAGGCGGTGTGCTTCCTCCCTCGAAAATATCCATATCCGGGGAGAGGATCATGGATATCTCCCCATCTGCCGGTACACATTCACGTCTGTTTGTAATACCTGGTTTTGTGGATGCTCACTGCCATTTCTGCTGGAGCGGTTTTGAAAGCCTTTTTCTTGATCTTTCAGGAGCCGCATCCGCAAAGGATCTCCTTGATCTGGTTTCCTCTGAGATCGATTCGGAGGGAACGGGGCGAATTCTCCGGGGGTTCGGATTCGACTGCAGCAGCTGGATTAATCCGGTGCTTCCCTCACTTGCGGAACTGGATAGAGCAACGGGAAACCGGCCGGTATTCTTCAGAAGGGTCTGCTGCCACAAAGCATTTGTGAATTCAGCCATGCTTGAACTTCTTCCCCGGAAATGCCCGGGGGCGGATTATTCAACAGGTATTATCAGGGAAGGCATTATTTTCGATTTTGAAAGCCTGTACCCGCCCCGGCCGGACATTCTGGATAAGGCATGCACAAAGGCGGCTGAACTGGCTTTTTCCTCAGGAGTCACCGCATTATGTACTTTCGAACCCCTTATAACCACTGAAGTACTTTTGAAAAACCGCCCTTCCATACGAATGTCCATCTGTCTTTTCGGAAAGGACGCCGGCTTCCCTGGAGAAGCACCCGCTTCTCTGGAAGGGGTACTTTCTGGAATTGACGGTCTGAAATTCTTCCTTGACGGATCCCTCGGGGCATCTACTGCGGCTGTTTCGGGGAGCTATGCAGACGGCACTGTTGCCGAGCCGCTGCTCTCAGATGAACAGGTTCTGCGCAGTCTGGAATTAGCTGACAGTCTTGGTCTGACGCCTGTTTACCATGCGATAGGGGGCAGGGCACTGGCTCAGATAGACAGGGTAAGCCATAATTTCCATAAGGAGCAAAAAATGGGATATCCCCGAACCGTGAGGATAGAGCATGCTGAAGAACTCACAGCAGACTGGCCAGGCTGCTGGGATACTTCGATTCACTCATTCGTTATGCAGCCTAATTTTGTTAGCAGGTGGCAGAATGAAGGGGGCCTGTACGAAGGAAAACTTGGAAAGGAGAGAGCACTGGCTCTCAACCCTTTCGGCCTGGTTGCAGATGCGGGTTTCTCTCTTGGTTTCGGCAGCGACGGTATGCCTTTTGGCCCGATGCGGGGGCTGGGCGGCGCTACAGACCATCCATTGGATGAGTTCAGGATCGATACCGCCTCAGCACTTAACGCATATACACTGGAAGCAGCAGCGATTTGCGGTTTTCATGATATTACAGGAGACCTTACCGCAGGAAGGGTTGCAGATATGACTGTACTGTCCGCCGATCCCTTCCATACCTCCTGGGATGAGATCGAAGTTGTTGCAACGATCGTCGGTGGCAAAATTGTGTTTGGACCGGAAACGCTTCTGGAGGAGATCTGATGGAAAGAATCGACTGGTCGGATCCCGTATCAGTTGGAAAGTTCATTGTGCGCAACGCTCTTGCGGAAGACAGGGTGATGGATGACGTTACAACCGCGTCACTTTCAGTACTTCGGGGTGATAACAGTACCTGCATCGCATCAGCCAGGGAAGAGCTGATCTCAGCTGGATGGTTTCTTGTTGAACAGGTTTTTTC
>CAZUYF010000052.1:0-7264 GCA_964624675.1 uncultured bacterium | reverse complement strand
TGAAGGATAATCATACTGCAGTTGCGGGGGGATCAGGAAAACTGCACAGCGTAATACAACGTATAAGAGAGAAGGGAATCCCAGTCGAAATCGAGGTGGATTCCATTGATCAGCTAAAGAAAGTACTTGATGAAAACCCCGACAGAATCCTGCTCGATAATATGAATCCCGATACACTGAGAGAAGCAGTACGGGCAGCATCCGGCAGCGGTATTTACCTTGAGGCTTCCGGAGGGATAACACTGGAGAACTTAAGGGAAGTAGCAGATACCGGAGTTGACGGGATATCTTCAGGTGCCCTTACTCATTCGGCTCCATCGGCGGATATAGGATTTGACTGGGGGATTACATGAAAAGGCTTGTGCTTGATATAGGCAATACCAGAACTTCGGCGGGAGTATTCGTAGATGGAAGACTCGATGTTCAATGGAGGATAACAACAAGGCACTGGACTGCCGATGACCTCTGGGTTATCCTGAGTTCGCTGCTGAAGGCGGACGATTGTGATCTGCCCGAAGGGGTTGCGTACGCCTGCGTTGTTCCCCAGGTCCGCCATGCTCTTCTGAATCTCTCCAGAAGGTACATCAACGTGGACCCGATTGAAGTAACTGTAGAAACAGCGGGGATTACAATTGATTACGAATTCCCTCACGAACTGGGTGCCGACAGACTGGCAAATACAGCAGCTGTTCTGATCCTCGGGTCACTTCCCGCTATTGTTGTGGATTTCGGAACAGCCACTACTTTTGATGTTGTCAGCAGCGAAGGGGCTTACCTTGGCGGCGCAATAACTCCCGGAGTAGGCACCGCTGCGGGAGAGCTGTTCAAGAAGGCGGAAAAACTCAACCCGGTTGACCTTGAGTTTCCCGCTTCCCCCCTTGGAAAGAGTACTGCCTCCGCTGTCTGCTCTGGGGTTCTTTTAGGGGCTGTTGGAGCGGCTGACCACATAATCGACGAGCTTTCAAAAACTATTGAAGGAGTCCCTGAAATATGGGCTACTGGAGGCTGGGCACCCGGTATCGCAGGAAAGTGCAGAAATCGGATGAAGGTATGTCCCGAACTTACACTTGTAGGAATAGATTGTATCGGTGAAAGGTATTCAAATGAAAACTAAGAAGATACTGCTGGGAATCACCGGCAGTGCGGCAGCCTTCAAGGGAGTCATGCTTGCCTCCCTGCTGCGAAAGGAAGGCTTCGAAATTGATGGTATTCTTACTCCTGCCGCTCTGCGGTTCATTTCCGAAACTCAGCTGGCATGTGTGACTGCAAGACCAGTTTACAGCTCGCTTTTCACTATGCAGCCCGGTGATCCTGTTCCCCATATTACTCTGACCGACAGTATTGATCTCTTTGCAATTGTCCCTGCGACGGCCGATTTTATCGGTAAGTCCGCCAATGGACTGGCCGATGATCTTCTGTCTTCCGCTTTTCTGGCGAGCGAAGCCCCGGTAATTATGGCTCCTTCGATGAATACCAGAATGTGGAACAACAGTTCTGTAGCTGCCAATTTAGAGATACTGAAAAGCCGCGGAGTGATGTTTGCCGGTCCAGTCATGGGGCCTCTTGCCTGCGGCGCGGAAGGTATGGGCAGACTGATGGAACCTGCAGGTATCCTCAAGTTATGTATGGATGTTCTGTCTGGCAGATCCTGAAATGATTCCTCTTCCAACCTTGCAATGGATGGATGGTTTCCTGAGACTTCTTGATCAGAGACAACTTCCATCCGAAGAAACTTATATCGACTGCGGGGATATCGATTCACTGGCGGAGGCAATCAGAACCCTTGCCGTCAGAGGGGCACCAGCAATTGGGATAGCAGCAGCTTTTGGCGCTGTAATTGCCGCTTTAACCGCAGCTCCCGGTCAAGAGTATGATGATGCCTTCTATTCGAAGATCGAGATACTTGAGGGAACAAGACCTACAGCCGTCAACCTCTTTCATTGTCTTGAGATCCAGAGAGATATCTTCCGCAGAAATCCGGGCAGGGAAAACGCCGTCCGGGCCCTTCTGGAATCCGCTCAAGACATGATGCAATCTGATCTTGAAGCCAGCAGACGTATGGGATGCTTCGGTGCAGATCTTCTGGATAAAGGTTCAATCATTCTGACTCATTGCAACGCCGGGGGGTTGGCAACCGCAGGTCTCGGAACAGCCCTTGCAGTGATATACGAAGCATGGGACCGCAACCTTCTGTCAAAAGTGTATGCCGATGAAACCCGCCCGCTTCTTCAGGGCGCCAGATTGACAGCCTGGGAGCTTTCAAGAGCGGGTATTCCGGTTGACGTGCTTCCCGATTCCGCAGCAGCTCCGCTTCTGAGAAACGGTGAGGTCGATGCTGTTATAGTCGGCAGCGACAGGATAGCCGCCAATGGCGACGTTGCTAACAAGATAGGTACCTATCAGCTCGCACTGGCGGCACAAGCTCATAGTGTTCCCTTCTACGTTGTTGCACCTCTTTCCACATTTGATGTTTCCACTTCGCAGGGGAGTGAAATTGAGATAGAGCAGAGGGGCAGAGATGAACTGGCCTGCCTTGGAGGCAGGAGGCTGCTTCCAGAAGCAGCAGGCGTATGGAATCCGGCATTCGACGTAACACCGGCCCCGCTCATTACAGCGATTATCTGTGAGGAAGGTGTGCTCTTTTCTCCGGACACTGAATCGATAAAGTTGGTACTCGGTGGAGTTCATTAATCTGAAAACAGTTTTAATTACCGAAACTGCTGAAGTCATGATGTTACCACACTGAGAGGATACCGATAATCCTGTCGTTCAATCGGAGGTTGGAGTTTAAGACGACTTGCATTATTCTACGGAGTATTCAGTTATCCTGTTCAGGTGATTCTGACTATGATGCAGCACTTCAAAAATAGGAATAAAGTGCATTTAAGGAGGGATTTTGGGCTGTACAATTGGTATTGACCTGGGAACAACTAACTCTTGCATGTCAATAAGTGAAGGTGGAAACGCCATTGTTATTCAAACCGGAGAAGGCCCAAGAGTCATGCCTTCTGTTGTTGCGTTCACACCTGCAGGAGACAGACTTGTAGGCATTGTTGCCAAAAGGCAGGCGATAACTAACCCCAAAGAGACCATAACAAGTGTTAAAAGGCTTATGGGAAGAAAGTACGAAGAACTCAACAAGGGAATATTCAATGTATGCTACGACATCGTTCCCAATAATAAGGGGGACGCTGTCGTTAGGATAGGAGACGGCAGAACATTCACTCCACAGGAGATTTCCTCGATGATCCTTCAGAAAATGAAATACAGGGCTGAGGAATATCTCGGGGAGGAAGTCACCGATGTCGTTGTTACGGTACCCGCACATTTCAATGAGGTACAGAGAAAGGCAACAAAGGACGCTTGCACCATTGCCGGCCTGAATGTAAAGCGTGTACTTAACGAGCCTACCGCTGCTGCTCTTGCCTTTACCGACGCAGTCGAACGGAGAAAGATAGCCGTATTCGATTTCGGAGGCGGTACATTTGACATAAGCGTTCTTCAGGTAGTGAATGGTATATTTGAAGTCAAAGCCACAACTGGGAATACTCAGCTTGGCGGGGACGATTTTGATGCGCTGCTGGTTGAATGGATCATGAAAGAATTCGAGCGGGATAAGGGCATTAGCTTAAGAGATGATCCCGTAGCCCCTCAGAGGGTTCGTGAAGCAGCTGAAAGAGCCAAGTGTGAACTTTCTGCTGCACTTGAAACTTCGATTAACCTTCCCTTCATTGCCTCGGGCGATCAGGGACCTGTTCATCTTGAAATGCTGATTACCCGCGGCCTGTTCGAAGGGCTCATCAAGGATCTGGTTGAAAGCACACGGCCTCTCTGCGAGCAGGTTCTGAAGGATGCCGGCCTTACGCATGAAGACCTCGAGACGGTTGTTCTTGTCGGCGGGTCAACCAGGATACCAATGCTTAGAACACTTGTTGCGGAAGCCTTTCATCAGGAACCTGTTCACAGTGTAAATCCTGACGAGGTAGTTGCAATGGGGGCCGCAATAGCCGGATCCGTAGTTACAGGACAGAGGAAGGATCTTGTGCTTCTTGATGTAACTTCACTTACACTGGGTGTAGAGACTCTCGGCGGCGTTATGGCACCCATAATCGCGAAGAACAGTCCTCTTCCAATCAAGAGAAGCAAGATGTTCACCACTGCGGTTGATAATCAGCAGATAGTGGGAATTCACGTTCTTCAGGGAGAACGGGAACTCACCGAAGATAACAGGAGCCTGGCAAGGTTCGAGCTTGTCGGCATCAGACCTGCGCCCAGGGGTGTTCCCAGGATAGAAGTGGCATTCTCGATCGACGCCAATGGGATACTGTTTGTAAACGCCAAGGATGCGGTTACCGGAAAGCATCAGGAGCTGAAGGTTAACCCCAGCGGCGGACTTTCAGATGATGATGTCCGGGAGCTTATTCGGGATGCAAGGCAGTACCGGGAATCAGACCGTGACAGAACCAATCTGATAGAGGAGCGGAACGTTGCCGATCAGTTAATATACGAGGCATCAAAGCTGATTAATACAAACAAGGAGAAGCTTGACGGAGACTCGCTGGCAGAGCTTAAATCAGCCCTTGATGAATTGAGAACCGCCCGTGACAGTAATGACATAGCTTCTCTAGAACGTGCAAAGAAGGATCTTGCCATGGTCCTGCACACCGCGCGGAATATACTGAAAATGACAGATACCCTTGATGAAAAAGATGACTCGAGTTAGTTAGAATCGCTGGGTCAGAAAGAGGGCATGGACTGACCGCTCCGCTTCCGATGAATTGTAATAGATGTATGTTGTTTTTCCATCATAAGCATTTCCATACTATATTTCTGCTTCGAAAATAGATGAATTTTATTATATGAACCATATTACGGATGTGATTCCATGAGCAGTAATCCATACGGCGTTCTTGGTGTTGAACGGGACGCTGATCATGCTACGATCAAAAGCGCTTACAGGAAGCTTGCACTGAAATATCACCCTGATCGGAATCCCGGAGACAGGGCTGCCGAGGAGAAATTCAAGGAGATTACCCAGGCTTACGAAATTCTGAGTGATCCAGGCACGAAAGATAGATTCGACAGAACAGGCTCGGCTGATGGAATGCCAGACATGTCGGACTTCTTCGGTGGATTTGGAATGGACGATGCCCTTCGGGCTTTCCAGGATATTTTCGGATTCGGCCGTACAAGGGAAGCCTCCTCTGGCGAGGATGCAGTAATTGATATTGAGCTGAACCTTGAAGAAGTTACTCTTGGCTGCTCCCGGGAGATAACGGTCTGCAGAAATGAGCATTGCAGCGTTTGCGATGGAACCGGAGCGGATCCCCGGGAAGGAATGAAACAGTGCGAGAGGTGCGGTGGACAGGGAAGGATCAGAACTGTCAGAAGAACTCTCCTCGGAGCTATGCAGTCGGTTTCGGTATGCCCCGACTGCAGAGGCAGGGGCAGTCTGCCAGTAAAAGAATGTTCCGGCTGCCTCGGGTCCAGGCTTGAATCCAGAGAAAGAAAGATCTCTGTAGATTTTCCTGCGGGTGTTTCCGAGGGGCACTTTATAAGGCTCAGGGGACAGGGGCATTTCCCTGGAAATGATGGACACCCCGGGGATCTTATTCTAAGAATAATGAACATCGATTATGGAGAATACCAGCGCGTGGATTACGACCTGATCTACAGAACCAGGATATCCTTTCCCGATGCGGCACTGGGTACTGAGATCATTATTCCCGCTGTCGAGGAAGGAACCATGAATATTACCATTCCTCCGGGAGTGCAGCCGGGAGAGAGGCTTGTTCTGAAAAGAAAAGGTATCAGAAAACTGAAGGGTTTCGGCAGAGGCAATATTGTAGTGATCGCCGATGTTTACATCCCGGAAAAGCTTTCAAGGAAGGAGAAAAAAGTACTGAAGGAGCTTGGTGAATCAGAACATTTCTTACCCTCATCATAGTTGCTGCAGGAAATTCTTACCATGACCAGTTCCCATGCGCGATTAGAATTTTGCAAGATCCTTGAGGATATCGCCGCCAGAACCGGGAGCAGTATGGGAAGCGAGAAGGTCATGTCTCTTACCCCTGGCTGGACACTGGAAGAGGCCAGCGAGCGCAGACGTGAGACCGAAGCCGCATCGGCACTTCTCGATAACGACATCAGGGTTCCAGCAGGAGGCAGCGACAGCCTTCGAGATATATGCAGCCACCTTGATGATGGCGCAATATTACTTGACCCGAAGCAACTGAGAACTGTTGGTTCAATACTGGCCGGAATGGATCGATTCCACGAGTCCGTAGACTCCGCCAGTGTTGATTATTCAGCTCTGGATAAGCATCTTGAACGTATACCCAGGCTTGCGAAACTTTCGGACAGACTCATTTCGATAACCACTCCCGATGGTGATCTCTCCCCGGATGCATCCAGGGAACTGTCTCGATTGTTCAAACAGGTAGACAGACTCAAGAGGAAATTGTCAAAGAGAATAGCTAACATTTCAACTGCACTTTCGGGTAGAAATCTACTCAGAGATATCCCTCCTACGTTAAGAGATGGAAGGTATGTTCTGCCCGTTATCTCCTCAAGGAAAAGCGATGTCCGCGGAATCGTTCATGACCGGTCCGAAAGCGGTGAGACAATATTCATTGAACCCTCGGAACTTGTCGAAGACGGCAATGCAATGAGGGAAGCCTCACTGGATCTTGATTACGAGAAGAGGAGGATACTGAAGGAAGCTTCACTTGAGGTAAGGGAGCATCTGGACAGCCTGAAGGAGTGTCTTGAAGCATCATCTTTCCTTGACGCAGTTTTCGCCAGGGCTTCCTATCACCGTGAACACAGAACGTTCTTTCCCCCGGAAGGCAGCCTCTCACTCCGGAACCTCAGACATCCTCTGATACCAGTGAAAGAAGTTGTCGGTAACAGTGTTGAACTCCCTCCCGACTGGAGGGTCCTTATCGTGAGCGGCCCGAATGCAGGCGGAAAAAGTGTACTTCTCAAAGCTATTGGACTGGCCGCCTTCATGGCTCAATCCGGTATAGGCTCGTGTGTGGATGTTGATTCATTCATCCCGTTCTTCAGCAGGGTGTACGTTTCAATTGGAGACCAGCAATCGATAGTTCATCACCAGAGTACCTATTCCGCCCGTCTGCTTGAACAGCTTGAAATGCTCCATACGCCCGGCGAAAGCTCACTTGCCCTGATTGATGAACCTGCTGCCGGAACAGACCCTCTCACGGGGGCTGCTCTGGCTGCCTCTGTACTTGAGCATCTGGCC
>CAZUYF010000051.1:0-11429 GCA_964624675.1 uncultured bacterium | reverse complement strand
CTCCGTCTGTGCTCCTGTAGAGCTCTGCGTTGCCTCAACCGGTGCCCTCAAGGGCCAGAAGGGTATCAGGTCCGACTGATTCGAGAGCGCAGAAATCGCCGCAACTGAGGGGAGTTGTCACCTCCTGCCATGTCAAAGAGGAACCATCCTCTGCCTTGAAGAGACCTATATCCATCATGTTCATGAATATCCAGCCGTTCACGTACTCCATAGCGAGAACTTTACCCACGATAAGCCCGGAGTTGTGAGGGTTCCATGATGATCCAGCATCGGAGCTGTAGTAGAAACCAGCTGAGCTTCCCGTGTACACAATCGAGCTGTTCGCGAGGTCAGGAGTGATCCAGTTGATGCCGGTTCCATCCAGTCCAGTGCTTATTGTGGTCCAGGTAATGCCGCCATCTATGCTGCGGTAAGCAATGGAATTGGCGGAACTGAAAACAAGATTGTTGTCAGCGCTGCTGAAGGATATATCGTAGTTATAGCTCTGGCTTCTCATGTTGGCCCAGGTTGCACCTCCATCCGTTGATCTCCACATGTTGGAAAGGGATCCGGACAGCATGATGTCCGGGTTCGCTGGATGAAAAGCGGCGCCGTTCATGTAATAGGTTGCAGATGGAGGAGTAACATCAGTGAAGGAAGCCCCGCCGTTGGTTGAGAGAAAGAGGTAGGGGAAATACGCCGCATTGTACTCGTAGCCTCCTACAAGAATATGATCAGGGTTGGAGGGAGACACATCGATGCATCTTCCATAGGATGTGTTGCCGGTAGCAAGAACAGCAAGGCTGCTCCAGGTCGCTCCAGCGTCTGTGGAGTGGTAGAATGTGAAATCCCAGTTGCTTCCGTTGTACTTGTAACCAGATGCAAAAACCTCTTCGCCGTTGGAGGGATGGGCAACCGCATCGTAGAAGTATGTATTGGAGTGGTACGTCTCGCTCCAGGTAATGCCGTTGTCGGAGGAAGTCCAGACTCTGCTGGAACCGACCGCAACCAGCTTACCGCTTTCGGTCATAACCATGTCGTATGGAGTTCCGTTGCTGAAATCCGAAATAGTGCTCCAGCTGTTCCCACCGTCGGTGGAACGGACGACCTGCGTCGGGTTAGAGCTGGAGATGGCGAAGAGAGTACCTGCATCCTGGGTGGACTGCAGAACGGCTTTCACCTCACCGCCCTCAGGACCCACCGATTCCCACGGACCGTATCCCACAAGAGGCAATAGCAGAAAAATAAGAATATTCATAAAATCCTTTCATTCAAGAGTGTTTTGATATGGATTACACATAATACTGCGAGAGTATAATGTAAATACGTTATGTATTATGTATTTATATAACATGCCCGCAGAGAGTTGCCTTATTTTGAATGTTCGGCGGGCAGGATTGCGAAGAGGTGGTTCAGAGAGTATCTATTGCTCAACTTAATATTGCGAGTAATGAGGAGGAGAGTTTGACCGGTCCGCAGATATTCGTCACAGCTGTGCTTGCCGCGGTTATTGTGCTTATTTATTCCCGCAGGCTCTCCGCTCCCGTAATATTTATTTCCGCTGCTGCAGTTCTGACCATCGGGAGCGTTATTACTCCCGCTCAGGCTCTGGCAGGTTTCGCGAATGATGCCATAGCTGTGATGCTTATGCTCATAATACTGAGCGAAATCATGCGAAAGACCGGTTTCCTGGAATGGATATTCGAGAGTAAGATGAATATCTCAGGGAACTACAGGGCGTTTCTGGGTCAGATGATGCCCTTCGTGGCGGGCAGTTCAGCATTCATGAACAACACGCCCATCGTGGCAATGATGATCCCGTTCGTCGGTGACTGGGGAAAAAAACACGGTATTCCGGTATCCAAGCTGCTCATTCCGCTGTCATGGGCTGCAATACTCGGCGGTACGGTAACCCTCATCGGAACCTCAACCAACATGATAGTGAACAGTCTTGTTGTTGGAAGCGGCCATAGAGAGCTGCCCATTCTGGCGTTCGCGCCCGTTGGACTGATGCTTCTTGCGGGAGGAATGCTATACATAATCCTATTCGCCTGGAGGCTTCTTCCAGCCAGAAAGAATCCCGCCGAGAGTTTCGCCGAGAGCCCAAGGGAGTATGTGACTAACCTTATACTCCAGTCCGGATCATCCCTTGTGGGAAAAACCGTCGATGAGGCAAAACTCAGGAATATCAAAGGGCTTTTCCTGGTGGAGATAATCAGGGAAGAGAAGGCTATCGCCCCCGTCTCCCCCTCGGAAGAACTCCATGCCGGGGACGAACTGGTGCTGGCAGGCGTTACATCCGCAGTGGCTGAGCTGGCAGGGAAATACAAGGGATTGAAGCCTACTGCTGGTTTTGAACTGCCGGATCACGAGAAGCTTGAAGTTATAGAGGTCGTTGTATCCTCCAGATCCACTCTTGAGGGTATGATGGTCCGGGAAACAGATTTCCGCGGCAGGTACAATGCCGCAATACTTGCCGTTCACAGGCAGGGGGAGAAGCTGGGCGGAAAGATCGGAGAGATCAGACTTCGCTCAGGCGATCTGCTTCTGCTGGTGACCGGAGGGGATTTCGGGAAGAGAGTTGCCGGGTCGGATGACCTTTTCGTGATTTCCATGATAAAGGAGATCCACAATATAAATCTGAAAAAGTCCGTCTTCATCCTCGCTTCCAGTTTTTCATGCATAGTCCTTTCGATACTGGGCCTGGTTCCCCTGTTCAAATCTCTGATGGCCCTTCTGGCTGTATTCCTGATATTCGGCATACTCTCACTTCCGGAGTTGAAGCGAAGCCTGAACATGAACCTGCTTGTAATCGCGGCATTCGCTCTTGCGGTTGGAAAAGCCGTTGAAATTACCGGTCTCGGGGCGCTTTTCTCTGATACAGTTGTCCATATTTTCGAGCCTCTGGGTACTGTTGGTGTTCTGGCTGCGGTCTACATTGTTACCAACCTTCTGGCTGATTTTATCACTACAGCCGCTGCGGCATCGATTGTATTTCCGTTCGCGGCTTCGGCTGCGTTATCATTGGGGATAGATGGAACGCCTTTCTATCTGGCGGTTGCCTACGGTGCCGCGGCGAATTTCATTACACCGATAGGATACCAGACCAACCTGATGGTTTACGGCCCCGGAGGTTACAGATTCAAGGATTTCATGAAAGCAGGGCTTCCTCTGAAGATCATCTGTGCGATTATCGCGATAGGAGGCCTTTCCCTGGTGTACGGACTCTGATCTGCAGCCGGTACTATACTTATCCAGGAGTTGACATTCAGGACAATACTCTCTATGAAATATGGTGAAGTTTGCCGTTGTGTCTTCATAGCAAGGCATTCTAAAAGGGAGGTAGCTTATGATTCTTATTTTTCTGATGATCTTTTCACAGACACCGATGATACTCGATGGAGATGTACTCGCATCGAACAGCATTGTTATTAACGAATTTATGTCAAACCCGAGCAGCTCCTGTACTGAAGCTGACGGTGAATGGATAGAGCTCTATAACAACACCAATGACTGGATCAACCTTTCAGACTGGGTTCTAAAGAATAATTACGGCGAGGAAATAACCCTTTCTACTTACCTGCTTCCACCCGACGGGTACTATGTCCTGGGGGCATGCGGAGACGAATCCCTTAACGGTGGCTATACAGCCAATTATGTGTACAGCGGCTTCACCATTCATGAGTCCGGCAGTATTTCATTATACAACAGTTTCAGCCACCTGATAGACTTGATCGAGTACGACGGCAGCTGGCCGATTCAGCCCGGTATCTCCTGCGAGAGGATTAACCCCGGATGGGTATCCAACAACGCATCAACATGGGATTTTGCAACTCTGAGCTTCGGCAGCGGAGACATGGGAACACCGTGTATACAGAACAGCGTTTATACGAACTCGTTTGCTCAGAACAGCTGGGCTTTCATAAAGGCTTTTGTAGACTAGACTGACAGGAAGCTATTCTTGAAAACATTTCTGCTTGTGATTCTCGCCACAGCGGCGGGTTCTCTTTATGCGGAGGATCCTCTGGTAGTCTTCTTCATCGACCCGACCTTTGCGGAGTATTCGGGTGATGCCATGCTTGTGTGTACTCCCGGAGGCAGGAACTTCATTATCGATGCTGGAAACATCGGCTGGGATCCGCCCTGGGATTGCGGTCTGGAAAGGGTTCTTCCTCTGCTGGACAGCCTGGATATAACTTACCTTGATGGAGCTGTTGGAACGCATCCCCATGCCGACCATATAGGAGGGATGATATCGGTTTACGAGAGCCTTCCTGTTGTAACCGCTTACGATTCGGGCTGGCCCTATGACGCAAGCTGGACCTATGAAACCTACCTGCAGGCTATCTGGAATAACGGATCTGATTACGTTACTCCCCGCAGGGGAGATTATCTGGACTGGGGCCCGGAGCTCATAGTTGAAGTTATTCACCCTGTTGACCCGCTGTCACCCTCCAATGCCAATAATGCATCCATCGTAATCCGGCTTACCTACGAAGAAGTATCTTTTCTGTTCACAGGAGATCTGGAAACGAACGGTGGTGAGGACGTGATCCTGGCAGCCCTTGCAACAGGAGATATTGAAGATATTTCCGCAGACGTACTGAAGGTTGGACACCACGGCTCACATACTTCTACCTGTTCCCAGTGGCTCTCCGCGGTGAACCCTTCAATCGCCGCCATCTGCCTTGGCGCGGGAAATCCATACGGACATCCGCATACCGAGGTTCTAAACAGGCTCGAGGGCAGTGGGATTACTATTTACAGGAACGATCTGGACGGGACTTTCTACCTCTCTTCCGATGGTGAGGGTGTTTACTTCAACACAATGCCCCCCGACAGCGGAGGCCCCGAACCGATCAATGAATTTGCCGTCTACCCAAGCCCTGCCACTTCGCAGGCAACCTTCGCCTGGAACTCGGAAGACGCTCAGCACTGCAGCATTACTGTATTCAATCTGAACGGCGAAAAAGTATTTGATGTCCAGGCAGCGGGGGGGACATATATCTGGAATTTAAGTACCGATGCAGGGGTGGCTTCACCCGGGTTATATGCAGCGGTCTTCAGAACGTCAGGAGGTGAAGTATTTACAGAATACTTTGCTGTCTCACGCTGATCTCGTTCGCTGCGGCTTCGTTCGCAAGTGATACAGGTACAGCTGACCTGCTCGTTATATCCGCTCCCGGGTTTCCATCGGTTATGATGATGGGACCCGCGGGAAAGGCTCTTGCAGCAGGCCCTGAATCCGTAACAGGTAACCCGGCTCTGATAGCGTCCGGGTTTACGGCTGCTGGTGGCAGGTGGAATCTTCAGACAACGGGAATTTCCGTGGCGGGCGGGTTTTCAGCAGGATCTGACGTGAGCATATCGGGAGGACTGACTTACCTTGGCCGGGGAGGAATACTCCTCAGGGATGAAACCGGTTCAGTTACCGGAGAGTATTCATTCGGAGCAGGCACCGCTCTTGCCGGAGCCTCGTTCCTGCTTACATCATGGCTCAGAGGCGGGGTATCAGCGGGAGTCTCATGGGAGAATATCGCTGAACAGGCAGGTACCGGACTGACCTGCAGCGCAGGGCTCAGCGCTGATTTTCAGAATGGCATGAAAGCCGGCATCGCTATATCCGGGATCGGACAGGCTCCATCCTGGAACGGCATCAGGAAGAATATGCCTACCGAGGTTTCCGCTGGCGTAAGCTATCCGTTCGGATCAATACTTACCGGTTTCGCCGGAGGCAGGATAGGATTTTCCACTTCCGATGCCTTTGGAGGCGGCCTGAAGGTTGAATATGCAGATCTCGGTTTTTCTGCAGGTTACAGCTATGCCCCGGGTGAGGATGAGATAAGCGGATTCTTCGCGGGGGCGCAGTACGTCTATACTGCAGAAGGTACCTATACGATAGAAGCGGCCGTTTCCCAGAGAGATGACCTCAGCTGGCCGGTCTATGTGGGAATCTCAATCTCGCTGTAGGAGCCGGCCCCTCTAACGCCTGGCCCCCTTAAACTACCGAACTATGCCGAGGATGCGGTCAGATTCCTTCTGATAGAGTTCGCGGAATTTCATAGCCAGCACAGGGTCAAACTCTGGGAACTCATCGGACCCTACTCTTGGTGTCCAGTAGCCTTCCATCTCCAGCCATTCTGCATGTGTGAATCCATTCTCTGTGATGACGATCATATGATCGATCTTGCGCGAAGGATCAGCAGGGTCCTTTCGGAGAGCCATCTCAGCATGCACTTTTGTATACTGCTCAAGGCTGCCTGGCTCACCGCTGCCCCGGATACTGGCCTGTGCAGCCTGGAAAAGCGGCATAAATGCCATAGCTGTTTTTCCCATATCAGCAGGATCCTGCATCTTAGCGGTAAAGTACTCCTTTGCATTCTTCCAGTCCTCAGGAGTGACTCCTTCTGCGAGCGCTATACTGT
Organism: uncultured bacterium; assembly: GCA_964624675.1. Classification (GTDB taxonomy): domain Bacteria; phylum Fermentibacterota; class Fermentibacteria; order Fermentibacterales; family JCC-6; genus Aegiribacteria. The sequence continues at coordinate 5,025 of CAZUYF010000051.1, read as the reverse complement.
TTTCCTTTTCGATATCACCACCAGTGTCTGCCATCAGAGCGCAGAGTTTGGCGTATTGCTCAAGAGGTACATTGACATCATCCATTTGAATCCCCTCATAAAGTTAATGTGTTCGTAACCGTAATAGCGTAACAAGTAACCAGAAGTCACGCCCGGCCCCTAAAATTTGCTGGCGGAGGAATAATCTTCAAGGTTGTAGTTTATGGAGCGGCCGGGCATGGACAGCCTGTCGAGAGGAACCCCGGATTCCTCAAGGAATTTCTCGGCAAGGGAGCCGTGGTAATCGGAGAAGACTGCTATTCGTACTATTCCCGCTGATAGAAGAGCCTTTGCGCACGTTGTGCAGGGCATGTTCGTTATGTAGGCGGTGGCTCCATTTATTGAAATACCGTGCCTTGCGGCCTGGGCAATTGCGTTCATCTCCGCATGATTCGTTCGAACGCAGTGATCATCAACTATGAGGCATCCTGCATCATCGCAGTGCGGCAGGCCCGGAAGAGAACCGTTGTAGCCGGTGGAGAGAACGTACTTGTCCTTAACCAGTACGCACCCGCAGTGCATCCGCGGGCAGGTTGCCCTTTCGGAGGCGAGCATGGCTAGTTTCAGAAAATATTCATCCCAGGATGGTCTCAATGAAGCCCCCTTTGAAAATTAGAAATTCCCGCATCGTGGAGAATAATTCAACTATTGAAAGGCGTAGTCAAGCTGAAAACCGAGTTCCGTTCTGGAATCGCCTTCGGTCTCTTCCCAGCCGGACCCAAGAAAATCGGCATCCTCGACGATTTTCCTTTCCATAGTTCCCCTGAGAAAAAGTCCCTCCGACACTTCAGCGGAAGCCCCGAAGAAGAAGAGAAAGGTTCTATTGTACAGAGCGGTAGAACTGAAAACCCCGGGAAATGAGGAAGCACCCGCGTACACTCTGGAATTGTATCCGTCTGTTGAGCATGCAGCGCCTCCCATCTCGAGCGTCAGCCAGTTCCTGGGAGTGTATCGGAATTTGAGCTCTATTCCGACTCCGGTTTCAGACGAGTCCTGAGGGGTGCTGCTCCATCCGGTTATCTGGATCCTGGTTCTGATCTTGAGTCTGTTCTGAGGCTGCCAGCTGCTGCCGAGCCAGCATCGAAAGCTTGCCTCATCCGTCTCGGTTCTGGTCCTGATGCCCGCATAGGCCTCCATACTCCAGGGGAAACGGTACTCTGCTTCAAGGGATGCAAGGAGCAGGCTGCTGTCCTGGTTGAAATAGGTGCCTGTTCCTGCCTTCAAAGCCATCCGGGGGAAGGCCTTCCATCGAAAACCGTAGCATATCCCGATGTCGCAGTCCCTGGATACGGGCGGTGAGGTTCTGTCCGATGGATAACCGGGAGGATTGCGCAGCACCGTGAGCATGTGCCGAAATTGAGAGAATTCCTGAGAGAAGGAACCCCAGGCCGCAACAGTGGTGCCGGAAGAATCGGTTCCAGCCGCTGCTTCGCCTGATAGGTTGAGGGAGCCGATGTTCACGTTCCAGTCGGCCCCGCCCCTGAACCAGTCATGCTCCGGTATGTCGTTGCGTGAGGCAGCGGCGGCAGTAAATCCAAGGTGCTGCCATGAAAAGCGGACCGCTGCCAGTTTTTCCGCGTTGACGTTCCTGCCCAGGACTTCAGATTCGGTGCGGTGGTACCCGCCTGCCAGGGAGTCCAGCGGAGAAAGAGCGGTCAGAACAGAAATGTCCACCCCGCTGATTTCAAGCATTATCCCGATTCCCGTAAGGGGTTCACCCCGGCAGCCCCAGGGAGATGTTGCCGGTTCAATGCGGTTCCTTGAATTTGGAGGTTTGTAAAGGGAAAGCTCGTTCAGGCTTGAAAACTGCCCCGGGAATGACAGGATCAGGCCGGTGCCCAGATCAGCCTTCAGCCACCCGATGGAGACTGAACGGATCGGATAACCCTCAGGCATCCAGGATGCTCCTCCGGCGATGATGTCGACCCACTCCTCCCCCCTTGCCTTGTCCATAAGAAGGATGATTTTCCAGAGATCAGGCTGGTATCTGAACCTGCTGTAGAAATCGAATTCGTCTCCGGTGTAGTAATTCTCCAGCGTTCCACGGCAGCCAGGGAGGCGCCTCTGAAGCCTGAACCGGAGGTCTCCCCCGGCGGATGCAAGCCCCGGAAGCAGGAAAAGTGTGAGCAAGATGGATAAAACCCTCATTCCACCACCAGGTATTCACTGAGGACCTGGAGGATGGAGGGCCCTATACCCGGGACATCCGAGAGGTCGCCCACGGATGAAACAGGACCGTGCTGACGAAGCCAGGAGGTTATCGCGGAGGCTTTGGATGGGCCGATTCCCGGTATAAGCTGCAGCTCTTCTTCCGTTACACTGTTAACATCAACGGGAAACTGGGTATCTGGCTGATCATCCTGGTCTTCTTCAGCGGTCAATCTCAGGACTGAAGGGCGGGAAGCGCAGCGGCCCCAGCAGAGGGCGATGGAATGTGTGCCTGGAAGGGAAGTATGTTCACGGTACCCGTATTCCATGCTCAGCGTTGATAGTGACAATTCAAGGGCTGCCCAGAAGCGTACCGGGTCGGTCTTTATTCCCGTTGCGATACTCAGGTTTGGGTGCGGGCTGAATGCCGTATGAAAGCAGTATTCGATATCAAGCTCCTCTTGCCTTCCCGCCCCTGCGGCGAAGGTTACATTCTGAACAGGAACCACACCGAGCGAAAGCTCAAGTGAGCGGGGAGCTGCCGGGTCGCCTGAAGCTCCAAGCTCTGTCCGTAATACACCCCTGAACAGTGCTGTAGAAAAGAGTCCCTCAATGGGAGACCACACGGCGGAAACGTCGGCCGAAACACCTGTTGCCCTGCTGTAACCGCTTATCTGAAGCCTTCTGATGGAAATAGATGCTCCCACCACGACACCGTTTATAAGTTTCCATGCGCCGCCGGCCATGGCGGTTGCTTCAGTGTAGGAATCGTCTCCTGATAATGAAATAGCGGCTCCGAGAGCGTAACTGCTGAACATGAGGCATCCGGCAACAGCGGTTCTATCGAGCCTTTTCAGGGAATACGGGCGCGAAACGGAGGCTGCTATACCATGCCCCTCCAGCAGACCTATGCAGGCTGGATTGGCAGTAAGCACCAGCGGTGTTCTTGGAAACAGCGAGGACGCAATGCCGCCCTGCAGCCAGGGAGACTCGAAAACTGGTTCGAATGCTGCCCTGCAGCAGAAAACTGAAAGGACAAGGAGAATAACTGTAAATCTCATATTTAGAGTTTACGCATTAATCGCATTTATTTCAAGTGGTCAAAACAGCAAGGTTGACAATCGGACAGTAAAACACGAGTCTATCATGTTGTTTAATTGTATAGCCGTTTAACCGGCTCAATCCCCACCATGGGAGAATACAGATGCGTTCTTTGGAAGACGCTCCCGCGAATGGGCGGGGCAGGTGCAGGCTTACGCATCTGGCCTGCAAGGTGTTAGAGAAAAGATTTCCAGATTCAAGTAATCCAATTGAGGAATGGCTTCCGTCTGCGCCGGACTGGTCACGCGAAATCCCGGACATTGATATACTTCAGCGTGAACTGACAGCACTCAGAAAACGCGGCGGGAAAGTGGTTCTTTACGGGCACGACGATATGGACGGCATCACAGGTATCTACATCGGTCAGAGGATACTTGAAGGTGAAGGATATCGGGTTGTACCCTTGATGCCCAGGAGGGCAACCGATGATTACGGTCTTCTTCCGGAGAGGATGGATGGAGTTCTGCTGCCGGGTGACCTTCTCCTGACTGTGGATTATGGATGTTCAGCCGTGCGCGGCGTTAAATGGGCAATTGACCTTGGCGCCAGAGTGGTTATTACCGACCACCATACGCTCAATCACCCCTTACCGCCGGCCCACGGGATGATCAATCCTCAGAGAGTGGGCCCTCCCGCAACATACCTTGCCGGCTGCTCAGTTCTTTACGCAGCGCTTGTCTCCATATTTCCGCGCTGGAACAACCAGCCTGAGCTTCTAACGGCGATTGCCCTTGGAACTGTATCAGACCGCGTGCCCTTTCTTGGCTGGAACAGGTATCTGCTGGAGGAGTTCAGAAAGATCGATATCGGTGAGCTTTCGGGCGGGATGGCAGTGCTTGCTGAAACATGGCCCGCCAGGGAGAGGGCCTGGACAGGCTCCATGGTCCGGCATGCCGTTACTTCGGTGGTCGGAAAAGGTGAAGACTCGGGTATCGATATCCTCCTCGATTTCATGAATGACGATAATTACAAGCTGTGCCGCAGAACCTGGAAGCGGCTGAAGAAGAACAGCAGACGAAGGGCTCATGTGCTGTCGGAAGTATTCTCAAGGGCCATACACAAGAGGGATGATCAGGCTTCTGCCTACGGTATGAACCTTGTCTATCTGGACTATATCCCCGATGGGATGGGGGGAACCCTCGCGAGTAAAATGACCAGAATCACCAGCCGCGGCACAATTATAGTATCCCCGAGAAACGGTAAGCTTGTGGGTGAGGCACGCTCCCACGGAGACTGGGATATGGCCGGTTTCCTGGTGAGCATGGGGGATGTGTTCACCAGTGCGGGGGGTCATAGAATGGCAGCCGGGTTCAGTTGCGAGGGGACATCCTGGAGAGAGCTGAGGGAGCTGCTTCTTTCGAAGATGGTTGAGTATCCGGTGGACCCTGTACCTATGCCGCATATTGACCTTGTGGTTGACGAGCTTCCCGACCCCGCGGAGTTTCTCTGCCTTGCCCCGTTCGGTGGTAAATTCCTTCCCCCGGCGGTCAAGAAGGGAACGATGAGATACCTGATGAACATCGGGGAGAATTCCGTGAGCTGGTTCATAACGGAAGAAAGCGGCGATTAGTGTAGATTTACTTGAGCATCCTTCTATCAAGCATTTTTTAGATTATATGAATGAATTCCTGATTGATAAAGAAAACCGGCAGAATTGATCTGCCGGCTTCTTTTTATGGTTTGTCTGTTCTATATGATTATGTCGTCGTCGCCTCTGGGTTCGATCTTGAAGTTATC
>CAZUYF010000050.1:0-11481 GCA_964624675.1 uncultured bacterium | reverse complement strand
GGGAGTACACATCCACTTGTGGCAGTTGCCGGTGTAATAGGCGGCGCCCAGTTCCGCAAGATTCAGCGGAAGCATACCGGGGGCGTGGGCTCCGTCCACAAGTACGTCAATTCCGAATTTATCCAGCTTTCGAACGAGTTCCTCGATCGGGAATATCATACCAGTAGGGCTTGAGACATGATCAATAAGCAGGAGAACAGTCCTGTCAGTAACCTGTGACATTATTGAATCCACAACCTGGTCGGGACCGGATACGGGAATATCGATAGGCACTTCAACTATCTTTGCCCCATTCCGCTCCGCGAAAAACTGAAGCGCGTTCCTGGATGCGAAATACTCCTGGCCTGTTGTCAGGAGTTCGTCTCCGGGATTAAGCCGCAGGTTTGAAAGCACGGTATTCACGCCTGTGGTCGCGTTGGGAACGAGGACTACGGAACCAGGAGATGCTCCTGTGAATGTCACCAGTTTCTCAAGGATTCCCGGAAGCGCAGGCATGTACTTTCTGAGAAGGAAACCAACGGGCTGCTTATCGAATTCATCAAGAAGGGATTTACGGTAATTGCTGACTTCAACCGGACAGGCACCGAAGGAGCCGTGATTAAGGAAAACGGTATCACTGGAGATATTCCAGTAAGTTGCGAATTGACTTCTCAGTTCTTCAGGTTTCAGTGTGGTGAGTACCTTCCGGTTAGGCTTGCTTCTTCCAGAATATGACCCTCCATGGCATCCTCGACATCATGAAATGAAGATCCCCCGGGCAGATCCAGCTTAGAACTCAAGGCGTAGAGGTTGAAGTGCAGCTCCTGATCCGAGATATCGTCGGCAGGACCCTCCCATCCTACTCCGCCAAAGCTGTTAATGCCCTGCAGAGTACCATCATGAGAAACGCTTCCATGCGGTTGATTCCCGAAAATAGTATTTGCCTTGGGTGGTATGTTGTACATAACCCAGTGACAGTAAACCTTACCGGTATCAGAATCTGTGCAGGTAACTATAAGGGTCAGGCTGACGGTTCGCCTTGGAGGCTTCGTCCAGCCTATCGGAGGAGATGAATCTCCCTGGGATCTGGAATACCAGGGGGGAATGAAACCGTTATCCTTGAAAGCGCTGCTTACAACTCTAAAACCCATTATCACCTCCCTCCAGGAGATGCAAACTCCTTTAATAATTATATGGTTCCTCAAGCATGACGCAAGGGTTGAAATACCGCCTATCCGTCAGCCGGCCTTAATCCGGTTCAAGCCTCACCATGACATCAACAACACCTGGTCCCATCATATACAGGTCCTGCTCGACCTTCTTGAGTATAGTGAATGCCTCCTGAAGCGGCATGCGACCGTCAACCACAATATGCATGTCAGCCTGGATACCATCACCTTGGTATCTTGTCCTGAGATCGTGAACATCCGCAACACCATTGACCGATAAGGCAATTCTTCTCACCTCTTCTATTATCTCAGGAGGGGCAGCCGTGTCCGACAGCTGACACAGAACAGGCCGGATGATATCGATTCCCATTTTGAAAATGAACATGGATACGACCACTCCGCCGATACCGTCCAGCACTATCAGGGAAGGTTCAATCCTTGCGGCGAGTACAACTATTGCTACCGGGATCGAGCTGAGAGCATCGGATCGCTGATGCATAGCGTTGGCAGCGAGAGCGGCGGATTTAAGCTCTCTGCCTGTTTTTAATGTCCATCTGGAAAGAATTCCTTTGGCAAGAATGGCTATCACTGCCACTGCAAAGGCAGGCCATCCTGGCGGAGTTTCAGCCGGGTTCATTATTGCGCCGAAAGATTTAAAGGCTATGTAAATGCTCGTAAGTACTACAAAGAAACCGATGAACCCGGAGATAAGTGTTTCTATTCTGGAATGACCGTGCGGATGATTCTCATCGGATGGCTTTGTCCAGAACTTCGCTCCTATCAGTATGGCTACATCTGTGATACAGTCAGATAGACTATGCACACCATCCGCAACCAGGGCATTACTGTTGCTCAGAATCCCTCCAGTAAGCTTGAAACTGGACAGCAATACATTAAGAATGAATCCCGCAAGTGTAATCCTTGTGGTTCTTCTGAGAATTTCCTTCTCCCCTGACCCATTCATACGGTACCAACACTCCTTACATAAGCGGTGTAGAAACTGATGGCGTTGAGGTAATCCTCCACCGAAATGGATTCTCCTTCGGAATGAAGCGCTCCGAGACCGTCCTTCCCCAGGTGAACCGGTTCAAACCTGTAGACGTTATCAGCTATTTTGCAGTAATGTCTTGAATCGGTAGCTGCCGGAAAAATGCCCGGCACAACCGGGATATCCGGCCATATCTCCTGTACAGCTGCTTCTATGGCTCCGTATTCATCCGTTTCCATCGAAGCTATACCTGAGGGTTCGTGAATCTGATTCGTATCTTCGTACCGAACATCTACTCCAAGTGGTTCCGCTATGCGCAGGACATGGTTCAGAATGTCAAGTGAACTATCGCCGGGAACAGCCCTGAAATTCACGAGTGCATACGGCTCGGCAGGGATGATGTTCTCCTTGCTGCTGCCCCGGATCATAGTTATGGCTGTAGTAGTTCTTACAAGAGCGTTTCCCGAAGGCCATTGCTCAATGGTATGCATCATCTCTGCGGCAGTTGGTGAGTGATCATGGGCGGTAAGGGATTCCCTGAGTATGCCTGATGTTGCCCCAAGCATCATCTCTACAGGGCTGCAGAGCTTCGCTGTGAACTGATTCTTTTCAAGCTCAGCAAGACACCTGCAAAGGCTGCCGGCTGCGGTATTGAGTTCCGGAACAGAAGCGTGTCCCTGAACTCCGTGTGCTGTCAGCCTCAGTGTGACGTATCCCTTCTCCGCCAGACCGATAACAGCAGCATCCCTCTCCATCCAGGGGTAGCTGTAGATATATCCGCCTTCGTCCAGTACAGAACTCAGGGATACACCTCTATCAGTAAGAGTTCTGACTATTTCTGCAGCGCCGGTGTCCCCGCCAACTTCCTCATCATGCCCGAAGGCTAGAATCAGTGTTCTGTCCGGTCTGAACCCTCCCTCAAGGAAATCCTCGCATGCCTGAAGCATGCCGGAAACACCAACCTTGTAATCGATGGCTCCCCTTCCCCAAATCCTTCCATCCCGCAGTTTGCCTGAAAAAGGAGGTTCAAGCCAATTTTCACCATCATCAGCGGGAACCACATCGAGGTGGGCTGTGAGCATGAAAGGTTTCAGCGACAGATCTGCGCCCTGAAGAGTGAAGAGAAGGCTTCCCCCCCCAACTATTTCTCTTCTGAAATGCCTGTGCACTTGCGGGAAAGCCTTTTTCAGATATTCGGCAATCTCCATGAAAGGCTTCATATCAAAGGCTTCTCCGGGTTGACGGGATACGGTCCTGTATCTCAGTATTTCGGAGAATATTTCAAGCTTCTGCCTGTCGGTCATTCGGATACCTTTCCGGGAATCCCTTTTAACTCACATCGCTTTTCCAGGGCAGTGGGGCCGGATGATTGACCGCGACTGCTTTGGAAGATATTTGTATAAGTAATAATACAACAATTCAAAGGGAGTAAATATGTGGCAGATGGCTGCGCTTTCGATTCTGCTGTCCGGTCCGGGACCCACCCATTCGTGCGCAAGTAACCACCTTCCTTCCATGCATATGATGGAGCATGAATTACACCAGGGGACAGAAACCCTCTCTGTCACAGGCTTGAACGGTGGCAGATCCCCTAACAGAACCGTCTACGGATTCCTTCCCTACTGGGGAAACGATACATGGCTCAGATACGATCTTATAAGTATTCTGGCATGCTTCTGCGTGGACATGAACGGTTCTGGAACGATAAGCGCATGGAACGGTTTCCCTTCCCTGTTTTCAGACGCCATAGACAGCATAAATGCAGCCGGGGGGGTAGCGATAGTAACCGTTGTTAATTTCTCTTCGACTGGCATACACTCAATTCTAACCACCAACAGGGACACTGCAATCTCCACGATAGTTGACCTTGTCGCTTCCAGTCCGGTGAATGGTGTCTCGATTGATTTTGAGAATGTCAGCTCGGCGGACAGGGATAATCTGACAGACTTCATGCTGGAGCTTAGAACTGAACTTGATGCGGCTGTTCCGGGAAACCATCTCTCCATATGTACACCTGCCGTGGACTGGAGCGATGCCTTTGACTACGCCGGGCTTGCAGAGACCTGTGACGCACTGTTCATAATGTGTTACCCCTTTCATGGTTCCTGGTCCACGGTTGCCGGTCCCTGCTGCCCTCTTACCGGATGGGGCTCAACCCCGGAATCCTCAACGAATATGATCTGGTGCCTCGGGGACTACGCAAAGTATGCTCCGGGGCAGCATGACAAGATAGTTGTTGGCCTGCCTTACTACGGTCATGAATGGGAGACAGCTGGAAGTTCTTCTCATTCATCCGTAATCGGCGGTTACCTGACCCTGCTTTATACAACCCTTGCTGACCGGGCAGCCATGTACGGAAGACTGTGGGACGATGAATCCCTGACTCCGTGGTATGCATACTACAGCAGTGGATGGAACCAGGGCTGGTACGATGACGAAGAAAGTCTTGAACTTAAATACGACATTGTAAGAGAAGCAGATCTTCAGGGTGTGGGTATCTGGGCACTGGGATACGACGGCTCAAGAGATGAGTTATGGAACTGCCTTGAAGATGCCTTCACCGGGGAAGTCTGGATAGATAGTATTACGGACAACCTTGAAAGCAGATTTGCCGTTCACGGCCCGCAGCAGTTCTGGAGAAACGTGACCGAAGGAGGACTGTTCTACGGATACTTCTATACGTACTCCATCTCATCAGGACCGGACATTAACTGGGCTGAATGGACATTTGAGCTGCCCGACAGCAACCGATCATGGATGCTTGACACATGGCTCCCGGCAGGAGGAAGCGCCGTTGTTGATTACCGCATTCTGCACAACGGTACAGAGGATACTGTAACGGTGGATCAATCTCTTTTTGCTGACGAGTGGGTTGCTCTTGGAGGCTCGTGGGATGCATCAGATGGCTTATCGGTTATTATCGGAGATCACACTGGTATATCTGGAGACATGATCGTCGCCGATGTTGTGCGCTTCTCACCTCCCACCTGCATAGAGGAAGGTATCGAAACTGGAGAACCTGTCCGTCTTAACCTGATTTCAGCAAATCCATCATCCGCTTTTCTACTGCAGATTCCCGGGTCTTCGGAAGCCGGAACGCTCAGTGTTTACGACTCCGCTGGAAGATTGGTTTTCAGGAAAGAGATTCATCCAGGATCACCGGAGGAGAATCTCTGCTGGCCTGTGAAAGATGACATGCCCCCGGGATTGTATGCCGCTGTTTACAGATCCGGACAGTACGGATCATCCGTTAAGCTTGTAATGATCCGTTGAAGACGATGGTCAGTCGGTAAGTGTGAAAACACTCAGGGAAAATGCTTCATAACCGAGGCTATCGATAGCCATGGGAGCGATTCTTCTCATTATATCGACGGCATCACCAAGGTTGTACACACCGTAATCGAACAGGACGGCAACCTGTACCCTGCGCCCTTCGTATTCTTTCCTCTCCAGCCTCTGGGAAACTGTAAGAAGCAGCTCATTCAGCTGACTGTCCGAGAAGTCAGTTGTAGTAATAGCTTTGTCGTACTGTATATCGAATTCCTCTATACTGCCCCTCATCATCTCCGGAGTGAAGTAGAGTTTAACTAGAACCGGGGATATGGTCGTGTCCGCAATTGACTGCTCAATCCTGATAAGCGGTGCCGAGACGAATTCGGTCTCGGTGGTATCGGTCCAGACGCAAATTCTATCGATCGTCAGAGAGTTGAATTCGCGTTGACTGATTTTCTGAAGAATAAATGTAGCCGCAGGTCTCAGAGGAACTGTCCAGTTTCCAAGAAATGATACTGTGGAGCCTTCAGGTATAAGTGTCATATCGACGTTAGCTCTTGGAAGGGCTCGAGAAGCGCTGTCGTTCATAACGTAGACTATATCAGAGGCAATGAGAGCCGCGATGGGATCAACATTGGCTTCCTCAACAACTTCCTCAAAACGGTCCCTTTCCGGAAGCTCAGGCATGTACTCGGATCGATCAAAAACATGTGTGATGACATATGCTGCGACTATCCCGGCAAGAGCTATCAGAATACCTACCGTAACGCTGTGCCCTCTTGATTGAGGAGTTCTGAATTCAGTTCTCTCCTGGAAATGAACGGGTTTTTCAAGTTTACCCTGAAGGGCGCTGCGCTTTGATTCCAGGGAATCGTTTTGAGTTGAAAGCTCAAAACCGCAATTATCGCATTTACCTTTATCCCGTCCGTTGTTATCGTGTCCACAGCATCTACAGATCATTGACACACCTCCAGAAACACATCAGAAACATATTGAAGCCGTTCTGCCAAGAGTTTTACATCGATCTAGAACTGATCTGTCGTTAATGAATCAGCGTAAATGAACCTGTCGACGAATCCCCAATCAACCTCAATATGATATACAGAACTGAGACTGTCTACAAGTCCGGATATTACTTCTTCCTCCTTAAATGCACGGAAGATTGTCAGTACACGGTCCTGTGATTCAGAATAGGTTGCTATGCGTTCCGGACTGATTTCAGTCAATTCGAACACCAGTACCCGTTCAGCCTCAACAGAACAGGCAAAAGTTACATTCATCTCAGCAGTGAAAAGCACCTCGCTCCATGGAGGAGGGATCTCCGAAGCGGTCATGGATCTGGTTACTGTAGATTCTCCAGGGGCAAGGATGCTTGTTACCGGTGTGAATTCCTCAATCATTGAAAAAGGATCATCACCGGACTCCAGAACCTGCTCAAGCAGATCAAGCTGTTCTTCTCCAGAAGCGCCAATTGTATTGAATACTCTACCTTCCGGGACAATAAACGAATCTCGCTCAGCTTCGTAGACCTCAAGCAGTTCATCTTCGGTGGGAATCAACCTCGGTTCTATAACCTCCGTGTAATAGTAATCAAGCACATGGTTACCAAAACGCTGTTCCATATATGTAACAACTTCAGGTAATGTATCCATGCCGAGTTTCATAGCTTCCATCGCCATGATATCATTCAGACCAAGAACCAGGGCTTGCTCCCTGATCCATTCGGGATCATCGGGCACAGAGGAGGTCATGAGAGGAAGTTTTCTGATATTATCTACGAGGGAATAGAGTGTTCTCGTGCCGCCGGTGAACGTGTATGCCACCATATTCTCCTGCTCAGATGTAAAAGGCTCATAATCCCGGTATTCCGGGGAGAAATGGCTGGATATCAGTTCGGGTACTCCCTCTATTACCTGAAGATTGTTAGCAGTTCTCAGGCTGTCAAAAAGTACCTCCTTGTACGCAAGCTTCAGTCTTCCAACTATCTTGGACGCTATCACGTCTCTTAGATCATCCAAAGGAGGTATTGTGTCCATATAAGTACTGTCGATCCTGAGAAATCTCCAGCCGTAACTGGATACATCAACTGAAGATAACTCACCGATTTCAAGACTCTGAAAGAGATCATAATCCTCATAATAAACTTCCATCATATCTACTGGCCCGTAAACTCCTCTGCTGGTTGCACCGTAGGAAATGATAGACAATTCTTCAGCAAGATCTCCCATGTTAACACCACCCTGAACAAGCTGCCTCAGGCTGTCGCATTGAACACTGTCGGTGACGACGATCTCACTGTATATCATCATTGTGCCCATCTGCGAATAGTACTGATCAATGGTGTCAGGGGGCAGCTGCACCCTCTGATCAAGAATCTGGATCAGCCAGATATTCTGCAGCTTCTCACTCTCCCACACGTCAAAGGATAACTCCATTTCCGGGGTTGAATCAAACCCTCTTTCGCGTGCATCCTGCATTATCAGCGATCTGTTTATCAGCGATTCAATCTTCAGATGAACCAGCAGGGAATCACCATTCAATCTATTAAGAACAGGTGCGAGTGTGGCACCATCGAAAATCTTGTCGCCTACTGTAAGTACAGCACGGTCGTTGTACTCCGCCGAAAGATCGACTGCTCCATCAGATTCAGCAGTGATATCATTCTGCGGCTGCTCACCACATCCGATGAGAATAATCAATGAAGCGATCAGTGCTATTTTGCAAACCATGGGAACCTCCAGTACTCTTCGTTCTTTTTAGCTTTTCAGTCAGTTATATTTACGAAATCTAAACGCAGATTCTTCCAGTATCAAGTCGAATGATTGGAGCCCCGATTGAGCCTGTTGATTCAAGTGCTGATTCTGTCATTATCTTTGAATATACCTTCTGTACCATCATCATGGAGAGCAGGTATTTACGCCGCAGATGCTGATACCGGAGAGATACTATACAACCTAAACGGTGCTTCCTATTTCAGGCCGGCATCAACAGTTAAGCTGCTGACTACACTGGTGGCACTGAAGGAGCTTGGTCCTTCGTACATATATGAAACCAGGGTAATGGTCGATACTGCCGGCGGCAGACTTTTCATTGTAGGAGCAGGGGCACCCCTCCTGAGTTCGGAGCACATCAGGATAGTCGCCCTGGAAACTGCTGCTTCGCTGGACCCGGGTTCCTCCTGGGACCTTTACTGGGATACAGCAAGATTTGCAAGTGAATCACATTGCCCGGGATGGGATACATCCGATTGGAATAAAACCTATTGCCCACCTATAGAGGCCCTTTCAGTGGGGGATAATATCCTGCAGCTGATAATCTCCACTGAAGGTGATACAATGAGAGTCTTCTACTATCCTCCTCTTCCGGGTCTTTCTGTTTTGAACAATCTTGTTATAGGCGGCAGTGAATCTATTAGAACTACTGTAGAGGGCTGGACCGAGAACAGACCAATACTGATGCTCGAAGGGAGCATGCCTCCAGATACCCACCTTGTTCTTTATATGCCCTTTGCAGGACCTCCCGCTGAATTCGCCGGAATGCTCGCGCTGGAACTGGAAGCCGCCGGTTTGCATATCGGTGAGGTTTTACAGGGAGAAGCGCCTGTTTCTGGATCACTGATCCAGACATCGGTAATGTTTTCCGATCCGATGTTCGTTCTTCTGGCTTCGATGAACAAGTGGAGCAGGAATATGGTTGCCGAGATGGTTCTCCGGACAGCAAGCCTCGAAACAGGATCCGATCCCGCTTCAACCGGAGCGGGATGTGATGTGGCAGGCCAGCTGCTGAGGGAACTTACCCCCTCTCTAACAGAATTTCAGATTGCAGACGGATCGGGTCTTTCCAGGTTCAACAGCATGACACCGATACATCTTGCGGAAATACTCTCAGAAGGAATCAGCTCACCGGCATGGGGAGTGGAGTTCCTCGCCACATTACCTGTTAATGGTGTTGATGGAACTCTGAGATCAAGAATGGCCGATCTGCCACCGGGAGCATTTCGCGGTAAAACAGGCACTTTAAGTGACACATCAACAATTGCGGGGCTGCTTACATCTTCGTCGGGTAGAAGGATAATACTGGTTATTATGCTTGAGGTTCCCAACGGTTATACATGGACTGCACGGGGACTGCAGGACAGCCTGATATCATGGTTCTGGGAGAACTACTGACCGAAGAGGGATTTGATTCGGAGCCGCAGGGGAGTGACAAGGGATTCAATGAACACCTGCATCGAAACCTTGGAATCCCCGCTTGTCCTTTCTACAAAAACTATGGGCACCTCACAGATATCGGTACCGTTCTTCCAGACATCGTAAAGGGTCTCCACAAGAAACGCATACCCTGAGGATTTGATATCCTTTGACAACAGCAGCGGGAGCAGATCAGCATGAAAACCTCGAAAACCGCTTGTACAGTCACTGAAAGGCATTCCGGTTATCAACCTGATATACCGGTTCGCTGAATAACTGAGATTAAGCCTGATTATGGACCAGTTCAGCACACTGACACCCCTCAGGTACCGAGATCCAACTACAAAAGCATGATCATCAAGCGCACTGTCAATCTCATTGATGTGCAGGGGTTGATGGGACAGGTCGGCATCCATCATGAATATCCTGTCCCAGCGATCCGACTCATGGACTTTCCCGAAGGCTTCTCTGTATGCCTGGCCAAGACCTTCTTTGGTTTTCCTTTTCAGCAGCTGGACCCCGGGGTCCTGTTCCACCAGGCTCTGTATCCGCTGTGCTGTTCCGTCAGGTGAATTGTCATCTATGAACATCAGATCGTAGCTGCATTCACCGCGGATGGAGTCATAAAGGAGTTGAATATTCTGTACTTCGTTAAACGTGGGAATAAGTATTATCCGACGGGGCTTCAGGATTACACTCTTTCCATGTAACTGTCATTCCGTGTATCGATTTTTATGATATCTTTTTCCTGAATGAACAGCGGCACCTGAACCTTGAGCCCGGTTTCCAGGACAGCAGGTTTCGTGCCGCCGCTTGCAGTATCCCCTCTCAATCCGGGGTCTGTTTCAACTACTTCAAGCTCAACCGTATCCGGAGGAGCAACCATAATCGGCTTATCATCAACGAATGCAATCTTTACCGCGGAGTTCTCAACCAGGTATTTGGACGCGTCTCCTACCAGATCCAGATCAATGTGTATCTGGTCATAAGTATCCGGGTTCATGAGGACGAATTCAAGATCGGTCATGTAAAGCAGCTCCCAGACCCTGTGTTCAACTCTTACTTCAGTAACCTTTTCACCAGCTCTCCAGGTACGGTCGAGTACCTTGCCTGATAGAATCTCCTTCATTCTCGACCTTACGAATGCTGCCCCTTTTCCGGGATTGACATGTTGAAATTCCACAATCTGGCAGAGTACTCCACCTACAGCAATAACCATACCACGCCTGAAATCGTTAGTGGTGGGCACTGATCATACCTCCGTTTTTTCTGCTAATTCCTGCAGGATATCCATGGCGTGAAGATAGCCTCTGGTTCCCGCACCTGCTATAAACGCGTCCGCAGCCTGTGCGGTCACGAGGTTGTTTCTAAAGGGTTCTCTTGAAAACACCCGGCTTATATGCACTTCTACTACAGGACCGTCAAATGCCGCCATCGCATCCATGATAGCTATCGAATAATGAGAGTACGCCGCCGGATTTATAACAATTCCAAGGGAACTGCCTGAAGCGCTGTTGATTGCCCTGACAAGCTCACCCTCAATATCGGACTGTATGAAATCCACCTTAAAACCATACATGGAAGCTTTTTCCTCGATCATTTCCAACAGCTCATTCTGGGTAGTGGTTCCGTAGTGTTCAGTCTCACGATTGCCGAGCTGGGAGAGACTTGGCCCGTTTATAACAGTAATGATGTCAGAAGGTTTCATTCATCCTCACCATCGTAGGGTTTCAGTTTAAGATCCTTCCTTTCCTGCTCTGAGAAGAATGCAATCAGACTGTCCGGGGAAGCTTCTGCGATAGATGATTCCTCTTCCTCTTCCGGAGTATAGCCATCCGATTCATCATCATCATCATCATCTTCTTCTTCTTCTTCTTCTTCT
>CAZUYF010000049.1:7172-11543 GCA_964624675.1 uncultured bacterium | reverse complement strand
ATGAGCGGGATTATGCCGCCTGACAAAGTCAGGATTGAGAAGCTTGAAAACGGTCTTACGGTCATTCTTCAGGAACTCAGATACTCCCCGGTAGCTGCAGTGTGCCTTGTGTACAGAGCGGGTTCATTGTGGGAAACTCCCCAAATGAGGGGCCTCAGCCATTTCTGCGAGCATATGATGTTCAAGGGTTCTGCTAAATTCGGTCCCGGCACCTACTGGAAGATGATACAGCGCAACGGCGGTCTGGCGAATGCCTACACATCAAGAGACATAACCGTTTATTACTCTACAGTTCCGAAGGCCGGCCTTGACGATATTCTTGAACTTGAAGCCGACAGGATGCAGAACTGCAGCATGACCGCAAGCGATGTCACTTCCGAGACAGCGGTCATACTGGAGGAAGAACTTCTTACACAAAGGGATGATCCGGCAGGCATACTTGATTCGCTTCTTTACAGCAGAGCTTTTGGCAGCCATCCATACGGCAGACCGATAATCGGCACAACTGATGAGATTCGGTCATTCTCGGAGGACAAGCTGCTTAAGTACTACAGGAATTTCTACAACCCGGCGAATGCGGTTATCTCCGTAGTGGGAGATATTGAACCCGAAACTGTTCTCGGAAAAATAGAAGATCTCTTCGGGAAGAATGCAGGACATCCGACTGAAAGGCCCAATGTTGCCGCTGAAACTCCCTGTGCGAAGCAGTTAAGAACGGAAATTGAACATCCTTCACACCTTCCAAGAGTATCCATCGGATTCAGAGTACCGCAGTGCGATCATACGGATTCAGCACCACTTTCACTCATTTCAGTTTACCTTGCATCCGGCAGATCCAGCAGATTTGAGGAGCTGCTGGTAAAACCGTCGCTTGTCCTTGATATCTCCGTGTCAACAAATACTCTCGTCATGCCAGGACTATTTGTTGTACGGGCTATACTGCCGAGTGGTGGCTCTGCGGATAAGGTTGAAAACATCATCTTCAGTGAACTGGACAGAATAGGGCGCGAGGGAATTGATCTCGAAACATTGAAGATCCTTAAGAATCGCAGGGAAGCCTGGAGCATAATATCTGACGCAGACCCCATTGGCAGAGCCCGGAGATTCTCCACGGGATACGCCAAGTTCAATGATCCTTACTACTACTGGAAATCAATAGAAGCGTGTAATACAGTTGACGTAAATGATATCAGGGCAGCGGCGTCGCGGTATTTCAGAAAGAGTTTGTCCACTGTCTCCGTATTGAAACCTTCCGATGCGGATGCTGCAAGACCGTCAGCATTGCCCATCTCTTCCTCCGAAACCGATCTGATCCCCCCAACCGGTCAGGAACCTTCTGAAATAGATATCCCCGACAGGCTTCTGAAAACACCTGACATCTCCGTATCTGACAGAATAAAGGATATCATGCTTGATAACGGAATAAGGGTACTGCTGAAAAGGGACACTTCGTTTCCCATAGTTTCAATGGGTTTCTCCTGCCCTATGGGTTCAAACAGAGAACCCGCAGGTCTGACTGGCCTGGCGGAAATTACCGCTGAGACCATGCTGTTCGGAACAGCCGAAGAAGACAGCATTGAATTCAACGCAAGGCTGGAGAACCTGGGCACGAGCGTGGACTTCTCATCGACCACGAATTTTGCCGGTGGTATTATCACATCGCTCAACAAGGATGTATCCGAGGTTCTATCTGTGATCTCCGATATGCTTATCCGCCCGGCATTCCGCCTGACCGATATTGATGCTGTAAGAACCGATGCAATTTCAAGCCTTGAGGAATGGATAAAATCCCCTGTAGGAGCTGCCATGAACTCCTTCTCCAGGCAGTCAACTGATCCTCCTTCGAACGGGGATGTACCTTCAAGGAAATCACTGGAAGCTGTATCACAAAAAGATGTTATCGACTTCCATCGAAGGTGCTGCAGACCGGCAGGAACAGTCATCATTGCTGTCGGCAGTTTTCAGGAAGACAGCTTGCTCAGAACAATCAGAGAACACTTCTCAGACTGGACGGGTCCCGAGTGCCCCCCGCTCGAAGTAGATAAGGTCAGCAATCAGCTCGATTCATCTCTGAAGCACATAAGTCTGGAGGGCAGGGAACAGATAGCTGTTCTTATCGGATCACCCGCCCCCCCGATGCTCCACAGGGATTCATATGCCATTGCGTTGTTAAGCGGAATACTGGGCGAGGGAATTGGTTCAAGACTGGGGAGAAATATTCGTGAAACAGGTCTATCGTATCATGTGAGCAGTCTCTATATCCCGCACATGGACAGAGGAAGGATCCTTGCACTGCTTCTCACAAGCCCTTCCTCATTCTCACTGGCATTTCAGAAACTGAAGAGGGAGCTTGAAGATCTCACAGAAAAGATCGTAACCAGAAGCGAACTCAGGCTGGAGCAAGCCTCGTGGATGGGCCGGAAGAAACTTGGAATGATGAAGTACAGCAATATTACTCAGATACTGCTTACCTATGCATCAATGAACCTTCCGCTGGACCACGACAGGGAAACCATGCAAAAGATCCTGGAACTGACAGAAGAAGATATAAGGCTGGCAGCGGAAAGGTGGCTTGGAAGCGGTATTACCTACACATCCGTCGCAGGCGGTTTGAACACTATTCCTGACTGAATGGTATAGCTGACAATTCCGCCGTACCTGAACGGGTTTTTCATTGAATTACCTCCGTTATAGGTTACTTATAACGATGTATCTATAACGTGTATTATGTTGTCTATTAATCTTTAAACAAATTGAGTAAGCTGGCTAAAGTAAGATATGATGCCGATATGCATTTTTGAGGTTGAATCAGGATTTCTTTGTTGATTGACGGTGAGGGGAATGTCGTACATATACTTTTTTGTATAAGCAATATGTATAAGCAGGATGGAACGGGACGGAATATGAATACTGACATGCCTTTAATTCTTGATGATCTTATCAGGAAGCATGCACTTAAATCTCCGGATAAAACAGCGATATTCTTTGAGGACGAATCCATTTCCTACGGTGAGTTCTACGATGATGCAGGCAGAGCGGCACGAATGCTTCTCGGGTTCGGTATCGGCCACGGAGACAGGATCGGGTTCATGTTCCCAAACCGGCCAGAGATACTGTTTCTGTACTTTGCCTGTTTTCAGATCGGCGCCATAGCCGTTCCCGTTAATACACGCTACCAGAAACAGGAAATCGAGTATGCCCTGGATCACAGCGAATGCCGTATCTTGATCGTAGATAAGATTTTCAGGGATATAACTGAGGACATGGTGCAAAGAGTACCATCTCTCGAGCGTATCCTTATCCGGGACACCAGCGGTAAGCAGAACCCTCAAGCCCTTCATCATCATATGGCGCAAGCATCGGATGCTCACGAATGTCCCTGTGTGCATACCGGTGATCCTGCCATCATTTTCTACACGTCCGGAAGCACATCCAGGCCCAAAGGTGTAACACACACACATTTCTCTCTTCTTGCCAATGCGCGGATTCAGGCTGTTACAAAGGAGATCGATCCCGAAACGGTAGTTATGGCTTCTACCGGGGTTGGATACATTGCTGGCCTTTCCGGGATTTCCCTTCCGACTTTTCTTGCAGGAGCATCCCTTGTTCTTGCATCAGAGCTGGAGGCTGACAGGCTTCTGCAGTGCATAGAGAAGTACGGAGTAAACACCACGCTGATGATGCCTACAATGCTTCTGAATGTACTTGAAAGCACCTTGTGCAAAGAGACTGACATGAGCTCTCTCAAAAACTGCTTTGTCGGCGGAGATGAGTGTACTCCTGACCTCTACAAGCGCTTCAGGAATAGAACAGGGCACGATCTGCTTCAGATTTTCGGCATGACGGAGTGTGAGGGCTACCTTGAAAACCGCCCGTCAGGCCCGAAACGCAATGGAACCATTGGAAAGCCTGCAGAAGGTATAAAAGTCCGGCTGGTCGACGCGGGTGGTAGAGATGTTGCCGTGGGTCAGAAGGGGGAACTCATCGTTCAGGGTGACAGTGTGATGCTGGGATACTGGGAAGACCCCGAACATACAGAGGAAGCGATCCGGGATGGATGGCTGCACGGAGGCGATGTTGCCTCATGCGATGAAGATGGATTCTATACATTCGGGGAGCGTATAAGAGAGATAATCATCCATGGAGGGTCTAATGTCGGACCTCATGAAGTCGAGAATATCATCGATTCCTACCCGGACGTTATGGAAAGCTGCGTTGTGGGTGTTTCCAACGCGCACCTCGGAGCCATTCTGGAAGCCTACATCGAATGGGAACCGGATGCTGCAGAGCCGAGCCTGGAAAAGCTGAAGGAGTATGTAGCGGGTAACCTCGCAAGCTATAAAGTGCCTGACCGTTTTCATGTAATGGATC
>CAZUYF010000049.1:0-7072 GCA_964624675.1 uncultured bacterium | reverse complement strand
GAAACCCATCTACCGCTTATCCTTTTATCTTCCTCATCAGCTGTTTTCAGTGAAGGCCCGGTATTAAGCGTCATAGATGATTACATGCACCTTCTACCCAACCTTTCGGTTGTGTTCAATGAAAGGGAGCTTGAAGAAGTAAGGCTGTTCACGACCGGGGACGGGCTTTTTCTCTCAAACGAACAGGTCGAACAGTATATCACGGAAACCTATCCGGGGAAGGAACACAGCGAAACCTATATCGGAATCGTCTGGGCAGGCGATCTTGACAGAGACGGAAAGCTTGACCTGCTGCTTAACGATGTCAGGGGAGAGCACCTTCGATACAGCTGGGATCTGTACCTCTCAGGCGAAGCCTCTCCGGAACAGCTCGTGAGAAAAGTCGCCTCTTTCAGCTCTCTCTATTACTGATCCTCACCAGCCAGACGGATCGCTCTATCGGGGGCAAGGACAGAAAGCTTGGAAATTGAAATGGATGGAGCACTGAATTTTGTGCTACTGATATTTCCTTTTACCCATCTTCTGCAGTACATTCCCGCTGATTACCAGAAGAAGCCCGGCAACAGTCCACAGTCCTATCTTCTCACCAACGATAGAACCGATAAATATTAGGGCTATAAACGGCGTCAGGTAAATAAGATTCCCAACTTCGGATGTTGTTTCTGAAAACTCGAGCGCCTTCTGCCAGATGACAAAGGTTATCCCCATTTCAAACAATCCGATGTAAACGGAACCGATAACTCCGTGAATATCAAGACAGCATATACCGATGATCTTTCCACTGATTACTCCATAGATGACAAGGTAGAGTAAACCGAAAAGGAATGATTCCGCAAGGTTCCTTACTGCGTCTCCAGATGCGCGGACATTCAGAATCCAGAACAGTGCCCATATCACAGTGCTTGCTAGAGCAAGTCCAATTGCGGGTAACGCCAGGTGTCCGCCAATGGGGTTGCCACCGATTGCAAGAACTCCGACGCCGCAGAAACTAATCACGGAAGCGACTGCCATTTTAAAGGAAACGCGCTGCTTCAGGAGGGGTGCTGAAAGGATCATGAGAACCATAGGCCACAGGTAGTTGATCACCATTGCTATCTGCGCAGGAAGCCCGTTGTATGCCTCAAGTAGAATCAGATAATAGAGAAACGGGTTCAGCAATCCGCGGGCGGCAGGCCCCAGAAACGTGGACCTGGAAGAATCAGTATCTTTGCAGGGTCTCTTTCTGAGCAGTATCATCGTCCACAGTGCAGCCGTGGAGACAGCAGTTGCAAGCAGAACAAGCTGATAAGGGGTAAGCCAGCGCAATGTAATCTTGAAAGCAGAAGCAGCGGTTGACCAGAAAACTACAGCTATCAGGGCCAGTACTCGCGGTTTCATTCGGGAACCTTTCCATTGATGACAGCATCTACTCATTCCACAGCAATATGTTATGAAATACCAGGTAGCAGCCAGGTGTAATTTCCTCTTGACTCTGAATTTTCGATCAGCATCTGCAGATTATTTACTGTCTTGCATATAGCTCAATATATGGGCATTGGACTATTGCCTTAACACCAGATATGGTGTTTTTCACTTGACACAGGAAAGCCAAAAAAATATGCTCGACAGGTGGAAATCCGGATACTGACGACCACACTGAAAATCTGTTTCCTAAATTGAAAATATTAGGAATTGTTCTTTTCGGAGAACTGATTCTGCTTATTTGGGGTAAATCATGGACTGGCTGATTCGCAAGCGTGACGGTAAGATTGTAAACTTCACCAAATTGAAAATTGAAAAAGCTGTCGAACGAACTCTGCATTCTTCGTTGACGAATGCTAATGCCCGCGAGATTGCGGATCAGGTCGAAGCCACCCTGTACATGAATTACTTCAAGAACGGCTCAATTCCCACCGTCGAGCATATTCAGGATTTCATTGAAGAGACACTTGTTCTGCGGAAACTGACTTCGGCAGCGAGGGCATTCATTCTATACCGGGAGAAGAAGAACGAAACCAGAGATGTAGACCATCTGCTCAGCGGAATGGAGGAAACCGTTTCCGATTACCTTGGCAAAGCCGACTGGAGAGTCAAGGAAAATTCCAACATGAACTACTCTCTTCAGGGTCTGAATTTTTACATGTCATCTTCCATAACAAGAAAATACTGGCTCAGCAAAATATACACTCCCAAGATAAGGGAATTCCAGCAAAACGGTGATTTTCATATTCATGATCTGGGAATACTCGGTCCATACTGCGTCGGCTGGGACCTCATGACCTTGCTTAAGGAGGGTTTCAGAGGAGCAAGGGGAAAGACCGAATCCTCTCCTCCGGCGCATCTCCGAACAGCCCTCGGACAGATTGTAAATTTCTTCTATACACTTCAGGGAGAAGCGGCTGGAGCCCAGGCATTTTCCAGTTTCGACACACTCCTGGCACCTTTCATCAGGTATGACGAGCTGAACTACCCTCAGGTCAAGCAGGCTTTCCAGGAATTCCTTTTCAATATTAATATCCCGACAAGGGTTGGGTTCCAGGCTCCGTTTACCAACATAACAATGGACCTTAAACCTTCCTCAACCTTCCGTGATCAGAAAGTGATTATCGCTGGAAAGCCGAAAGATAACATCTACAGAGATTTTCAACCGGAAATGGATATGATCAATCGGGCATTCGCCGAGCTGATGATGGAGGGCGACTCCAAGGGAAGAATATTTACTTTCCCTATTCCAACATACAATCTCACAAAGGATTTCGAATGGGATAACGACGAGCTTCAGCCATTATGGGAGATGACGGGTAAGTACGGTGTGCCCTATTTCAGCAATTTCGTCAATTCCGATATGAACCCTGACGATGCAAGGAGCATGTGCTGCAGACTCAGGCTTGATAATAGAGAGCTTCGCAGCAGAGGGGGCGGCCTCTTTGGTTCTAACCCCCTTACAGGATCCATCGGGGTAGTTACGATAAATCTCCCGAGAATCGGATACATATCAGTGGATGAGGATGAGTTCTTCGGGCGCCTTGCAGCTGTAATGGAAGCGGCAAGGGAATCCCTTGAGCTGAAACGTGACCTGATCGAGAAGCTTACGGAGCAGGGTCTCTATCCGTATACAAGCCACTATCTCAGAACAATCAAGGCTGATCTTGGACATTACTGGAGCAATCATTTTTCAACCATCGGTCTTCTGGGAATGAATGAATGCTGTATGAACTTTCTCGGAGAGAGTATTGCCACCGAGGAAGGCCGCAGATGGTCAATCAGGATACTGGATTTCATGAGGAAAAAACTCACGGAATTCCAGGAGGATACTGGAAATCTCTACAATCTCGAAGCCTCTCCGGCTGAGGGCGCTTCCTACAGCCTTGCCATAAAAGACAAAAATGAATTCCCGGATACTTACTGCATGGGCAGCTCTGATCCGTATTACACCAACTCGGTCCACCTGCCGGTTACGGAACAGAAGGATATTTTCGGGCTGCTCGATCACCAGGACCCGCTTCAGACAATGTTCACCGGCGGAACGGTAGTTCACGTATTTATAGGTGAAGCGATTACCGACTGGAGAATGGTAAGAAAACTGGCTAAATCCATTGTGACGCGGTTCCATCTGCCTTACTTCAGTTTTACTCCCACTTTCTCGATCTGCCCTGTTCACGGTTATATTACAGGAGAGAAATTCCTCTGCCCCTACCCGCACTCCGCTGAGGAACTCGCTGAATTCGGTGAGGTGGTAAACGCAGACGAATATGAACAATTGCCCGAAGGCAGTTACATCAGAGTTGATAAAATAGATTCAGAGGCTCAGGGAAGTCTCTTCCTCAATATAGGAAAGGTTTCGACAAATGTCTGAGATCAAAGAAGATAATCGTATAAAAGCTGTTAAGACAGAAGTCTATTCAAGGATAGTAGGATACTACAGACCGGTTCAAAGCTGGAACAAGGGAAAGAGAGAGGAATTCTCTCAGCGGGAGTACATTTCGCTGAAAACGGATGAAGAAAAGGCTGATAGTTGATCCGATCCCTCACAGGCACAAGCCTGATCGAATACCCAGGCAAGATATCATCAATAATATTTATATCCGGTTGCAATCTTCAGTGTCCTTATTGCCATAATCCTGAACTTGTAAGACCGGATATGCTGGATGAGGAATTCAGGCTTACCCATGAGGAAGTCATCAAAGAGCTGATTCCGCGGGAGGGCTTTATTGAAGCCGTAACACTTACAGGTGGGGAACCTCTTCTGTACAGTGGTATCGTTGATCTTGTTCAGAGCATTAAAACCGGAACAGACCTCCTTGTTAAAGTTGATACCAACGGAACCCTTCCACAACGTCTGAAAGATGTGCTTCGTTTTGTGGATTACGTTGCAATGGATCTTAAAAGCTCTCCCTCAAAGTATTTGAAGGCTACAGGAGGACAGGCTGTTTTCTCAGATGTCCGGGAATCCATTGACATTATCATGACCCTGCCTGATTACGAATTCAGAACCACGATGGTTCCAGGTATTGTCGACCGTGATGATGTCATCGAGCTTCTTGGGGAGGTCGGATTTGTAAGACGATACGTTCTGCAGAATTTTCATTCGCAAAAGACACTCTCCGCTGAATTCAGGGACATGCCCACCTATCCCAAAGGTTATCTCGAGGATACGGCAAGTATCGTAAGGGAAATGAACCTGGCTGAAGAAGTATCTATCCGACTCTAATCTTTTCTTGCTGTTGTTCTTTACATCAGCATTCTATATTAGTATATACTTAAATACTGAAATGGAGTTTCATGAAAACTGAGGACTGTACTATTAAGGAACTCTCTGAGCTTATGGGCGTACTGGGTGTTGAAAGCAGGCTCAGGATCATTACACTACTAAGGGATTACGAATCCCTCTGTGTGAATGCCCTTGCCTGCCGCCTTGATATTTCTCAGAGTGCAGTATCCCAGCACCTCAAAATCCTCCATCTGAAAGGTTTTGTTACTTCCCGCAGAGACGGATACTACACACATTACTGTCTGAACAGAGAAAAACTTGATAGTTCAATAAAGCTGCTCGATCAGCTTTCTATCAGACGTGACCCACTTGATCCTGACAGTAAATGCAATTCGAAAGGAGAAACCCAATGTGCGAAAAGAAAAACAAGTGCCAGAAACCGGAAAACCTGATAAGTAAACCGGAAGATTGTACCCCGGAGCAGATACATGAATGTCATGGCCCGGATGGTCATCATCCATGCAACTCGAACAAAAAGGAAGAGTAATGAAGCGAATCATACTCCTTGCACTCAGCATTGCCTTAGCAGGTACCTTTGCGATAGCGCAGGCTCATGATGATACTCATGTTCCCCACTGCGATCACTGCGAAACCGTAGATGGCGTTTGCTGCTGCGGTGGCACAGTTGATGGCTGCACGGAAGATTGTAACAGCTGCGACGAATGCGACTGCAGCTGCGAAGGTGAGGGCTGCACCGATTGCGAAGAAAATTGTACTTGTGACACTGATGACTGCAGCTGTATCGACTGCTCTTCAGAAGAAGATGATGATGATGAAGAAGAACAAGAGACTCATCACTGCGGCGGGTGCCACTGAGCTTCAGTAGTTTACGGAAAGGGCAGGTGGCAACCACCTGCTCTTCTTTTTATGCAGCAATTCTTTAATCACAATTTTAATGTAATAGAAATATCTTCCTTTTCGCTGTACCCTTTCAGCGAAGATACAAGACCCTTGACAGCCCCCTCAATGATACCTGCAGGGAAACTGCCGAGTTCTACAAGCCTCCCTCCTAACTTCACTTCAATAGAGCCGGGGGCGAAAAAACAATCCTCCTCCCTCTTCTCTTCTCTGAGTACGGCTTCTGCAAACCGCCTGCAGTCCAGGCCGCATCTTCCGCATTCCTCAGCAGTTTTCTGCGGCAGCAGGTTAAACGTTTTCGAGAAGATGTCTTCAGGAGAGATAGATGATTCCGTTCCATCGTACCTGGCAAGAAACAGTGAATCATCACGGAGCTTTTCACTGCCGCAGTGAACAACGGGAGCTATGATCTCGATGGTCGGGCGCAGGAGAACAATATCCGGAGGCATGGAGCGCATTATTCCCATTGCTGTTCGCGACCCCGGGAATGATACTTCACATTCCCCCGTTTCGTTCTCTGCGATAACGCATACAACCTTGTTCTGCAAAGTATTACTGAATGTTGATATGAATTTGTCCGCCAGATCATCCGTTCCGGTGATTTTTATACACTTCATGGAATCTCCTTCTCAGAAAACATGAACGGCACTTGCCTTGAAAGAAATGTACACATTTCGACCTACTTTCAGATCAAGCTCGGATAGAGCGCTTCTTGTAACGGATGAAACTATCAACACATTACCGCAATCCACAGATACATTGAAAACCGAGCCTGTGCGTTCAACAGATACGATAGTTCCTGTAAAATGATTCCGCTCGCTGGTAACTGTAGTCTCCCTGGAAACAACTATTGCCTCAGGCGGTATTGCCAGAAAACCATGTCCTCTTTTATCCGATATATGATTGACAGTAAGTTCCTCAACAATAGCTCCATCTGCGCTGAATTCTGCGGGGAAAACATTCTTCATTCCGACAAACGATGCCATGAAGGGAGTTGATGGGCTATAGAAGATTTCATCAATCATTCCCGTCTGCTCTATCCTGCCGTTCCGCATGACAGCGCCATCCGTACCCAGAGACAGAGCGTCGGTAAAATCATGAGTAGCCATTATGAATGTTATTCTGGTCCTTGAATGAAGGTCTTTCAACCTGCGGAGCAGGCTGAGCCTCAGGTTCGGATCGAGAGACGTAGTCGGTTCATCCAGTATCAGAACTTCCGGCTCGATCACGAGAGCTCGTGCGAGGGCGACCCGCTGAAGCTCACCACCGGAAAGAGTACTGGAATCACGATTCCCATATCCATCCAGATCCACCATTTCAAGCACCAGCGAAACCTTCCGGCTTATCTCATCATCAGGGGTTCCTCTTAGCTGTAATCCCCACGCGACATTTGAGATTACGCTCCCTCTGAACAGAACTGGTCTCTGGAAGACAGTGACCATTCTCCGGCGCAGGCGCAATCTC
>CAZUYF010000048.1:0-11618 GCA_964624675.1 uncultured bacterium | reverse complement strand
ATAACAATGATTCTACAGCTGCGGCATAACTTTAGTTAATAGTTATCTTGCATGAGGATAACAGGATGTATTTCCTTGGTCAAGTTACGTATGTTGAGATGAAATAATAAACATATGTGTACTAACAACGAGAATATCGTTGTTATACTGCAACTTCATATGCAAGAGGAGGATTATCATGCACGCAAAGCTTGATGAGTTTGAAAGCAATCTGAGGAGACAAGGATAGAATAATTGTACTCAGTAGAAAGTAGATTCCAGCTCTAAAGGGTGCAAAATTCGAAAACCGCGTATATGAGGGTCCCTGAGTGTGCCGGACAAACAGCATTTCCTACCAAATTGGTACTTTACAGCAGATATTCAGACAAGTATACATTCGGAACACTGGTTTGATTAATCGGTTAACAATTCACGAATTGCATTTGCAGAACAAGCTTGCAGGATGCTAACACGGGGGGACAGAAAAATAATGGATGAAAAGAAAACTATTCTTGTTGTGGATGACGACCCTGATGCTATCGCATTTGCTGAATCTGTAATATCCGATCTCGGGGACTTCAATGTGATAACTGCTATGGACGGTGAAAGCGGACTCACCAGTGCGAAATCCTTCAGGCCGGATCTTATTATTCTGGATGTAACAATGCCCGTGAAAAACGGATTTGAAACATTCAATGATTTGAGAAAATCTGATGACCTGAAAGATACTCCGGTTATTATGCTTACAGGCATTGCTCATGATTCAGGAATTGCTTTCAGAGGCAAGGATATGGGACAATATTTCGGAAAAGAACCTGAAGCATTCATCGATAAACCGGTTGATCCTGAAAAACTTCAGCAGGAGATAAAAAAGGTATTCGGAATTCAATAAACAAACCACTGTCTTAAATCTGAAACTGAATTATGGCTTTTATTGAAACAGAGGCTCATCTGCAGACACTGTACAGGATAGATAAGTTTCTATCTTCTATAAGTGATCTGGATAGTCTTCTCCTTGCAATCATTAAAGAGGGAGCCGCCGTTACCGGTGCAGAATCCGCCTCCATTGCTCTTTACGATGAATTAAAGAATGAGCTTTATTTCTATGTTGCCGGCGGAAGCACTGGTCGACAGGATTTTGAGCAGAAGCTGGAATGTGTACGGCTGAAAATGGGCGAGGGAGTCATAGGGTGGTGCGCTGAGAACAGAGAACCGGTGAACGTGAAAAACACTTCATCAGATTCCAGATTTTCCGCAAAAGCTGACAGTGAAACCGGATTCAGAACAGAATCCCTGCTTGCTGTTCCCATGATCGTGCATAATAAGCTTATCGGAGTTATTGAGGCGGTTAACAAAACAGTTCCCGGCGGGTTTACCGAAAGCGACCAGAAAGTGCTTGCTGTACTGGCTTCACAGGCAGCACTTGTTATCGAAAATGCAACATTGTACCAGGAAAACCTGCGGCACGCCCGATTAAGCGCACTCGGCCAGGGCATTGCCGGAGCAGCGCACTGCATCAAGAACATCCTCAACGGAATTGATGGTGGATCGTATATCCTTGAACGGGCGCTGGAAAAAAACAATTTTGAAAAAGTGATGAAGGGCTGGGATATACTCAGCAGGAATACGAAGATCATGAAAACTCTCGTAATGGATATGCTTGCTTATTCCAAGGACAGGAAACCTGAATACGTAGAATACGAAATCAACCGTGTCTGCATTGATATCCGGGATCTGCTGCAAGATGATGCAGCTGAGAGGGGCATCAGTATTGTTCTTGAATTATCTGAGGATATCGGCAATGTGACTATAGATCCTCAGGGAATTTACAGATGCCTGCTCAACTTCGTATCGAATTCAATAGATGCATGCGGTAATGATGGAATTGTCAAACTGAAGACTGACATATTCCCTCAGGACAATCTTCTGACTGTATCTGTTTCGGACAACGGATGTGGAATAAGCAAAGAGAACATTGAAAAATTGTTTCAGGTTTTTTTCAGCACAAAAGGCTCAAAAGGTACAGGGCTCGGACTTTCAGTTTCGCACAAAATAATCACCGAGCATGGAGGAGAGATAAAAGTTACGTCTGAACCTGGTTGCGGTACTGAATTCAGTATCCATCTCCCCCTGAACAGGACTGGTACTTAAAAGAAAAGAGGGCACCAGCTTAACTGCTGCCCTCTTGAATAGAACTCAGGTGTTCTGAAAAGTCCCGGTTACTTCTTTAAAAGGAACCTGTCCGCGGGACTGTTGACCCTCAGCGCACTTCTTCCCTCCGCAAGCTTCATGTAGGGAGATATCATGGAGGGGGTTGTAATTCCCAGAAGAGTGCGTACGAGTTTTCTGTCAATCCCGTCCTCAAGCATATGAACCGCGAAACTGTGCCTGAGCCATCCCAGAGTTGCACGTTTCTCAATACCAACGGCAAGCATCGCCTCGGCGAAGGCTCTCTGGATTGTTCTGGGGGAGATACAGTTGGTTTTGCCCCTGCCGGGGAACATCCAGGGAGAATCATCGGTTCTTGTTTCGATATAGTACCTGAGAATATCAGAAATTGATTTCGCCAGTATTGTATCTCTTATGAACTCACCATTCTGATCGTTCACATGGATCACCATACTGTCAAAGTCGACAGCACTCCTTTGCAGATGTGTAACCTCGCCCACTCTCAATCCTGAAGAATAGATAAGCATGAGAGCCAGTCTGTACTTCAACTCGTGTACGTTGGCGAATATCTGACTGATCTCGTCTCTGTTGAAGATGCCATGCATTGGTATCTTCTTTGAAATGAGACCGGGACCCGGAAAAGGATTCTCCTTTTTAAGCACATGCTTGTACATGAATCTGATAGCACTCTGGGCCTGGTTGATGTAGGAAAGTGACTTTCCTTCATCAACAAGGTCCTCAAGGTATTTTCTCAGAGTATCCTCATCGAGTTCAACTGTTCTGCTCCCGAATGTATTTTCGAGCCGCCTGATGTGAGACAAATAGCTGTTGGCTGTTTTGGGACTTCGTCCGGCGGTTCTTAGTACTTTTCTGGTCTGTTCAACGTAATCCGGCATTTTATTCCATCCTTTCAAAATGTAATTATCGTGATTATGGCTCAATAAACAAGCCCAATATATTATTACTTACAATTAATTTACCAAATGAGTCTGAATATGTCAAGTCACTTAGTGATGACAAGATGAACAAAACAGACTAAATCCATACTTGAGATATAGGAAATTAGTTCCAATATCTCCATTTTCTGCTGAAAACGGTCTTAATTTCATGCTTCAGGCTGGATTTTGCTGCTGACCCTTGACATATTCATTTCATTGGTTGAAACTAATTACTTACTGAATTCTGAAGGGAGAACAATGATCCTCTTCCCGGGTATCTCACCGAAGGTCATGCTGCGGGCGCTCTTTCCCTTCATTTTCACTACGATCGCAATAGCAGCAGTTCTTGCAGCATACATCCACTTCACTGATGACATTTGCTCTGATATAGTCCGGATGGAACAGGAACAGGCCATACAGGCAGCGAAGAGCATTAACGGTATTTCAATGGATGAAAGCATGTCCATTCTAATGTTCAACCGTCGTCAGTCGGAGGGATTTGTCTATCTTGATCTGAAACCGGAATTCCTGGGATCTTTCAACCTGAGCGAATGTACTATCGTATACCCGATACATGATGATGTGTTCGAAGGTGTTCCCTTCGAGGAAGATTCTCTGACCCGGAGTGCCCTTACAAGCGGATCACCGGTAATGCAGTATATGGAAAGGGGCAAGGAAAACAGTCTTCTTGTTTTCTATCCTGTTATTGATTCATCCCGGAATAACTCAATTTCCAGGATGGTATTTGAAAACGTGCATGGAAATGAGAGTGCCGGCAGTTTGTACAATTTCTATCTTATTTCTGCTGCAGTGCTGGTACTGCTGATCCTGCCTGGTTTATTTCTGAAACTGGCCGACCTTCGAAGACAGATCGAAAAGAACGGCTTCTATAAGAGCGATGATGCTGTGAAAACTGCAAGCAATGCTGAAACCATGACAATTGATGAGTACCCCTCATCGTTTCTTGAAGGGTATGAATTCCCGGCGCTGTTCCGACTCGATATCAAAGGCGTAGTTCTTTACATGAATAATTCCGCAGAGAAGCTGATCGACATTTCGAAGAACGATATCAGGGGTGCCAAATTCCATGAACTGCCATGTTTCACACTGGAGGATCAGGACCTGATCGAATACCCGGAACAAGAAGAGCCGCTGGAACTGGATATTGGCATTATTGACAGTTCAGGCAGTTCCAGAAAGGCTGCCCTTAGAATAGAGATGCTCGGTAAGAATGGATACGCCATATCAGTTAAGGATATCGGAAATCAGGAAGGTATATCACCGGAAAAAAGGAAAGTTGAAAGTGATGAGCAGCTGACTGAAGTTTCAGCAGAAAGCCTGCCGGATATCGATCTTCAGCGTGTCATGTCCTACCTGGAAGAAGGAAGGATCAAGTTCCAGGGAGATCAGCCCTTCCTTGATCACCTCAAGGGAATATCTGATCTGCTTTCAGGAAGAGATAAACTTCTTGAAACACAGGACCAGGATCAGGTTAAGACCATTGAGATATTCTCGGAACTTGATGCAATATCCACCGCTCTGAATGACGTTCTTCCCGACAGGGTGTCAGTAGATCTGGATGTTCCTGGTTTTCTGCCGGAGATTGAATGCTCAAGAGCAGACTTCACTCAGATAGTGAAGAACATGGTTTTCTATTCTCTTGAATCGACAAGCGGATCGGTAAGGATAAAAGTTGGTGCCAGGGATGTGCCTTCACCGGTATCCGATTCGGTTTTCTCTGCAAACTGCGATAGAACCGTTTCCAGATCCGTATCCATGAGCTTTACTGATGGAACCAGAATACCGGTTGTCCTCAAAGAAGCTCTGCTTGATCCCGAGACAGATCTGTCGGGTATTCAGAGGGATTACGGTTCTCATATTTCATCGGTCGCTGCAGTGCTTTCAAGGCTTGACTGTCATCCTGTGTTCACCGAAGGATCCACAGGTACTACCCTAAACATTCTGTTCCGGACCAGTGAAGACTATCTCTTCGATGTATCCCATTCAGAATCACCCCACAGAATCAATCTGAGCAACATGAAACTGGCGATATGCGATGCGTCAAGGGCTGTCAGGGAGAGTGTTTCCGATGTTCTATCAATGTATGGGATGAGTGTTTTCACTGTTGCTGATCTGGAAGAAATGAAGGAAATGATGGTTGGATCAGAAATCGATATTTTACTGCTGGATCATTCCGTTATCGATGAATCCCCGGGAGAGGCTATCTCAGACATAAGAATGGAATTTCCGGATATCGAGATAATTCTTACAACAGGCTTTTCTTATGACATTAATTCCATACCTGAAAAATCTGGATCGAAAATCAGTATTCTCAAAAAACCCTATTCCACGGATGAATTGCTTAACATCATCGAAATGTATGGAGCTTCTGGATCAGTTAATGGGAACGCGAGGAAAAGAACCACCGGGAGGAAGGAATGATTTTCGAAAATTGGATTGTGAAACTGCTTCTGGCGGCCTTTCTGGGATCCCTTATAGGTTTGGAGAGGGAGTACCATGGAAGACCCGCAGGGTTGCGGACCCACATGCTCGTTTCCATCGGGGCAGCCATGATAACCATCTGCGGTCTGGCAATCAGCGGGAGTAGCCCCAACCCCGGTGCGGAAGTCAGCAGGATAGTTGCGGGAGTGGTTACCGGAATTGGATTCCTCGGAGCCGGAGCTATCATCAGAACAAGTGATTTTGTAAGGGGACTTACCACGGCGGCATGTATATGGTTTGTCGCTGCCCTTGGTGTGACCATAGGGCTGGGAGAGTACCTTCTGGCACTCTCATCAACAGGTATTGCCCTGCTTGTGCTGATCCTGCTGCCATTTCTTGAAGATAGACTTGCTGATCTGAAGTATCGGGATGTAAAAATACTGGGTGAGAACACGGAACCGGAACTGCTTGTGGAAAACTGCTCCAGTATTTTTAAACATTACAATATGGGCATACATGATATCGATATTGAAATAGAAAGAGACGGAAACTCAATAAGTCTTCTTTACCATCTGAGGATAAGAAAACTGGAGAACAAGCTGGAACTTCTCAACGCTCTTTCAGATGTTAAGGGCGTTATCAAAGTTCGATGGCAGCGGACGCAGGGGAAGATTTAGTTTCGGTTCCCCGGGAACAGCGGCATGGCAGCCATGTGGAAGAGTTCCTCGCACGCTTTTCTGACCTTATCCTTAATTTCCGGACTACAGCATACGGTAAGGTAGTTACTGTTCGGATGTGCCCGGGACAGGTATTGGGCAAAGGGTGGATCCACCTTCTTGAGCGGTAGAATGCTTCCAGACGGTTCAAGGTATTTGATATCGAGTTTTGAAAACCTCTCCTCCGATACTTTAACGACTTCCATAGGCATATCCACGAGTATATATCCAGGTGTAACTCCTGCTGTTTCAGACAGTTTCAGTGCAAGATCGCTGACCCGTTCGGCAGGTGTTTCACCTGATCTGCCGACTGTGTTAAGGAAGGATACATCACTTTCGTTAAGCGTTGCAGCATCTATCCGGAAAACCTGTGAAAACAGCTTCTGTCTGTATTTCACTCGCCAGGCCATATCCCTTACCCAGGGATCCTTCGATCTTTCTGCAAGAAAACTCAGTATTTCATCATCTGTCATGATCTGGAAATCATCGATCTCCTTCAATTCGATGATGCTTTTTCTGGCAGCCGCAAGAAGCATCATATCCACAATTCTTGTTTTTTTGTGCAGATACACACTTGAATACATCTGCATCCTTGCGAAGAGAAAATCACGGATAGCCTCGTGACCCTTGATGAGGAATACTATTTCATCTTCCACAACCCTCATTGTTGATATTATCCTGTCCAGTTCAATATGCCCGAAGGCTACTCCCGTAAAATAGAAATCCCTTTGAAGGTAATCCAGCATGTCCGCATCGACCTCTCCGAATATCATCTGCTGAAGGTAATGGGGGCCGCTGTATCTGCTGCTGATCAGGTCGGCAACATCCGATGGATTCACATCATGTGACCTGAGTATCTCCGGGATTTTTCCTGAACCTCTGATGTTCATATTCGTGTTACCCTTGACCATGTCGGCAACCAGGTCCATATGATCTTCACCATTTAACTCTATGTAGAGCGGTTCCAGTGTATGAGACCAGGGTGTATGTCCAATATCATGAAGCATGCCGGCGGCCTGCAGCAGATGACGGATAGCGGTTTTATCTGAATCAGACATTCCCGGCATT
Organism: uncultured bacterium; assembly: GCA_964624675.1. Taxonomy (GTDB): domain Bacteria; phylum Fermentibacterota; class Fermentibacteria; order Fermentibacterales; family JCC-6; genus Aegiribacteria. The sequence continues at coordinate 4,306 of CAZUYF010000048.1, read as the reverse complement.
TCTTCAAGGATGTGCATGCATATAGTGTCCGCAAGGTAAGAAACACCAAGCACATGAGAAAGACGCATTCCGTGTGCGCCTGGATAACTCTGAAATGTTGTACCCAGCTGGTGTACGAAACTGAGCCTCTGGACTTCCACAGTCTGAATCAATTCCTCCTGGAGCTTTGAAAGACGGATACTTCCATGTACAGGATCTCGAATGTACATTACCTTTGATTTTGTCTGATTCTTCATAACTGACTGTATCTCCGTCCGGGCTATACGTTAATGAACCATATTCCGATTCAACTAAATCGATTCTGGCTTTAAGTATCATTACAGAGCAGCATGAATATATTTACCGAATCTGCGTGCGGAAGTAAACAGATCATGTTGCACGGTGTTTCAGAGGGAGTAATATTCAGGCTTCTGGAGGAAACAATATATGACCAGAGTAGATCTTCATATCCACAGTACCGCTTCCGACGGCATCAGGTCTCCTGGTGAACTGGTAGCGATGGCAGGTGAGAAATCCCTTTCGGTGATTTCGATAACAGATCACGATACACTGGACGGAATTCGTGAAGGTGCTTCTGCCGCAGAGAAATTTGAGATGGAATTCATACCAGGAATTGAGTTGAGCGTTGATCTTGAAGAGAAGGCACTTTCTGCTCATCTTCTGGGCTATTTCCCGGGTGCTGATATCCCGCTTCTGTGCAGTGTGTCGCACTCCCTCGGGAAGGCTATTGCTTACGTCCAGGGAGGCCGCTCCCGAAGGAACCCGAGAATACTTGAGAAACTTGCAGATAAAAGCATTCACATCGATATGGAGACAGTACAGCTTATCGCCGGAGGCGATGTTGTTGGAAGGCCGCATATAGCCGAGGCGATGTTAAACGCCGGATATGTAGGAAGCATGAATGAGGCTTTCACACGTTTCCTTGCAAAAGGAAAGAGTGCATACGTTGAAAGGGACAGGCTCTCAATTTTCAGGGCTATTGAAGTTATTCTGGAGTCAGGCGGATTGCCTGTAATGGCCCATCCAGGATATATTGAGCTGGACCGCGGAATGCTGAGGAGTTTTTTCAAAAGAATGAAGGACTATGGTTTGGCGGGAATTGAAGTTTACTATCCATCACATACCGCTTCGATTATGAAAATGCTCAAATCATTTGCGCGGGAATTCGAACTTGTTATTACAGGCGGAACCGACTATCATGGCAGGAGCATTGAAGCTGTTCCCATCGGGGGAACAGAAAATGGGTTTCATATTGAACTTGAGAATATTAAGGATTTCATATCCCTTTGCAGAGATGATAGCAGGAGGTAGAACAAGTGGCTAAGCTTAGCGAAATTATTGAAAAGATAGATGCTGAAGCTAAAGATGGTAACAGAAAGAAAGCACTGCTGATGCTTGACAAACTTCTTGAAAAAGTGCCGGACAATAAGCAGATTCTTTCCCGCAAGGCGAAGTTTCAGAAAGAGTACGGCTTCGAAAAACGGATAATCGCACTAGAAGAGAAGTACGATCTTACAACTGAATAATGCTGCTTAAGACTCTTCTTGCGGTTCTCTCAATCTCTATTCTTCTTTCCTGCGATACCGTAACGCAGGAATCCATGCTCAGACAGAGCGAGCTCTACGCAAGCAGGATTGCCTTCGGCTGGGAAAGACTTGTCAGTTTTCAGCTCAGAGGTACTGCCAGACTGGAGGGAAGCAATCTCGTTGCCAGGGGGCCTTTTGTGCTTTGGGGTCAAGCTGAAGAAGGTCTGCTGAGAGGAGATTTTTACGGTCCTGACGGCAGACCGGTTATCTCCGTTAAGGGTGATTCAACCGGTATGCTGATCTATATGCCGCAGGACGAATACGCCTCCTTCATGCCCGGAGGTATTCGTGTTGGCGGTGGAACCATTTCGGTCATCGATCTTGTTCATCTTCTCAGAACGGGCTATCCCATCGTAATGGAAGCATGGGAGATAACAGGCAGCGCATCGGTATCGGGAGAAAGGATCCAGTGGATCTTCTGTGTTTCCGACTCCGTAGACCGTATGATCCTTTCAATGGAGGATGGTAATATTTTTCCCTCTGAATGTGAGTGGAAAAATGGGGAATTCACAATCAGAGCCTCTTCACCGCACGATGAATACAACTCCTGGCCATGGAGCTGGAGTACCAGAATTAACGATAATGCGGTAGAACTTGAGTTAACAGAGATAAACACTTCTGCGGTACCCTGGGGGGGTATATGGGAAATGAGAGTTCCCATTCCCATAGATACACTTGACTTTGCTCCATTCTGGCAGCCTGAAAATCAACCTGATCGGAGATAATGTTAACATATTCTCCCTCCTGTTAACTTTCAATATTCTTTAGTATAATACAGCTGTTTGAATCGGGAGTTGACGCAAGCCTGCATGTTTACTATTCAACGAGTTAATATACAGTTTACGGGAGGGTAGATGAGTTTTTCCGGAACATTAAACAGTATTTTCGGAAGAAAACCCGGTACTCTATTGTCAAATTCAATGGCCATAGATCTGGGAACCGCAAATACGCTCATATATTTACAGGGTAAGGGTATTGTTCTGGAGCAGCCCAGTGTTGTATCGATTGATCGCGAAAGCGGTGAACTTGTTGCAGTTGGGAACGACGCAAAAGTAATGCTTGGACGCACCGGAATAGCTCTCCATGCTCTGAAACCCCTCAAAGATGGCGTAATAACCAATGCCACTGCTACAATGGCCATGTTGAGAGAATTCTTCAGTATGGCAAAAACACGTAAAATTTCAATGAGACCCAGGATACTCGTATGCGTACCCAGTGGCATCACGGAGGTTGAAATCTCAGCGGTAAGAACCGCCCTTGAAAGGGCAGGCGCAAGGGAGGTTCTTCTCGTATCAGAACCTCTTGCATCAGCTATAGGCGTAGGAATTCTCGTTGAAGGAGCCGCCGGTAATATGATAGTCGATATCGGTGGAGGAACAACGGAAGTTGCTGTGATTAGCCTGTCCGCGATCGTGGCTAACAACTCAATAAGGATCGGCGGTGATGAGATCGATGAGGCGATATCGGCATATCTTAAGAAAAAGTACAGCCTCCTTATCGGTGAGCGAACCGCTGAACGTGTCAAGATAAGAATGGGGACTGTGCTTGAGGACGACGACGAAGAGTACGAAGTCAGCGGACTAGACTTTGTAAACGGAATTCCCGAGACCTACATGATTAACTCAGATGATATCAGAAACGCCCTTAAAGAAGTAGTTGTAACGATAGTAGATGCCGTAAGGCACGGTCTCGAGAAAACTCCTCCCGAACTCGCCAGCGACATTGTAGAGCGCGGCATTGTTCTTACAGGCGGAGGGGCCCTTCTGAGAGGACTGGACAGGCTTCTTATGAGTGAAACAGGGCTGCCGATAAGAGTCGCGGACAACCCGCTATCCTGTACTGTGCTGGGTGCCGGTCTGATCCTTGAAGATATCTACCGGTACCGCAACCTCCTCATTCAGTAGCGTCATGATTACTTCAGGAAAAAAGGGTGCTGTTCGGAGTGATGAGAAGAACAGGAGATTCGTTCTTTATGTTTCTATCTCATTCATCCTTTTGATATTCGGTCCGGCTCTTCTTGGCGGACTGGGCAGCTGGCTTGGAGCAAGATTCAGCGAAGCTGTTTTCAGTGGGACTAATTATCCTACCGAGGATAAACTCAGAAACGATATCATGCAGCTGATGCTTGAGAATTCTATCCTCAGGGAGGAAGCCATAAAAGCTGATCAGTACAGAACACTTCTTGGTATAACCCGGACTGATAACAGAGACGCAGTGCCTGCACGGGTTCTTTACCGTTCCGAAGGGTTGGTTACCGGTACTATGGTCATTGATCAGGGCAGAAGAGACGGTATCCTTGAGAACTCAGTATGTATATCCTCCGAAGGTCTTGTGGGGGTTGTAAGTTCAGTGGGGGAAGCTACCAGCGAGATCCTTCCCATTACCAATCCTTCCGTACATGTAAGCTGCGTGACATGGCCATCGGGGGCTTACGGAATTCTGCAGTCAACATCGAGCGGTGAGCTTAATCTTGTTCATGTTGATCTGACAAGTGAAGTTGAACCAGGTGATCAGGTTCTTACTTCAAGGTACGGCGGTGTCTTTCCCGATGGACTTCTAGCCGGGAGGGTGACGGGTCTCTCCACAGGTGAGGCGGGTCTTGCGCTGAAGTTCACTGTGGCACCCGCAGTCGATTTTCAAGGTACAGGAGAGGTTCTTATACTTTTTCCGGATGGTTTCCAGGATATCGATGTGCAATAGTTGGCGATAAGTATCATGAC
>CAZUYF010000047.1:0-11647 GCA_964624675.1 uncultured bacterium | reverse complement strand
TGTTCGATTCGACCCTGAAAATTCATGCGATCATAGTAGAAAGCGGAATACCCGGCGCTGGATATTTTGCAAGCTCAACTTTCGAGCAGGCATTCAGAGAGGAGCTGTTCGGGGCCACAGGGCAGTCTGTAAGTTTCGGACCATCGTATCCGGACACTGTTGTTGTTAATGTGGATTATGACACGGGCAGCTGGGTATTCGAAAATCTTCACCTGGCGGTATTCGTGCAGAATCATTCTTCTTCAAGCACAGAAGTACATAATGCCTGGTACGATTATCTTGGGGCTGTAACGGGTTTTGAGGGTGATGAACCGGAAGAACTGAGTACGGACGAACTGCAAGTACATGTCAGTCCCAATCCTTCGGATGGCAGTATTTCCATTACAGTAGGAGAACTGAACTCCGGAACGTGTGCCCTTGCGATCTACGATACCAGCGGAAGATGCATAGCGAACGGAACCGTCAGTGAAAACGCAGCTTCGAATTTTGAGATCGAAGAAGCAGGGGTGTACTTCGCAAGGATAACCTCGGGCGGAAAGATAGCCACCTCGAGAATCGTAGTTATCAGATAGCCCGATAACCGATAACTGGCTTTCCGGAATCGGAGGAAACAGGAAATTATGTATAAGCAATTCATACTGTTCTTCCTGCTGGCATTTAATGCCCTGGGAGACAGTATAGAGATCGGCACTGATGAGTTCTTCTCGAACAATCCCTTCTGTGCAAGTTGCGCAGAAAGTATGAGATATCAGACCCTGTACCTTGAAAATGAGATAGGAAGTCCTATCGAAATCCAATCGATATCACTGATGAGGACACCGGCGGGAGGTACCAGCGTTACACTGGATACACTCGCCATATACATCGGATACTCGAAGAACGGTGAGCTGGGGACTGATTTCGACGCTAATTATCTGGCCGGAACGCGGCAGCTGGTATTCTGGGAAGAAAACTGCACCATAAACGCGCCTGAGCCAAACCAGTGGTTCCAGATCGATCTTGAAACCCCTTTCAGCTACAGCGGCAGTGGCAATCTTATCATAGAGTACGCCTGGCCTGATGGTTACGACGAGGTCTTCAACTATAACTGGACAGGAACCGTAAACAGGTCCCTGACCGGCGGATGGGGGGCTGTCACGGGTTTCACTACCCAGGATTGTCCTCATATTCTGATGAGTGGTGCACTGAACCTGCAGAATGCAACATTCGGATTAATCAAAAGTCTCTTCTTCAGGGAGTAGAATCAGTATGCACGCCAGGGGAGATCAGCTCCCCTGGCGCTCGAAGAACCGGATTTGATCTATCTTTAGTATGTTTCATGCTTCCGCTGAAAACAATGTATCAAAGATGCTGAAAGGTCATGATAATGTATACTGAAAGGTTTCGGGATATATTGAGATCCAACCTTGAAAAGACCGAGGAGAACGGTACGTTCAAGAGGGAAAGGGTCATTACATCAAGGCAGGGAACCTTCGTCGATGTTGACCAGTCGGGGGAAGTTCTCAATTTCTGCGCGAACAACTACCTGGGGCTTTCAGGTGACCAGAGACTGGTTGACACGGCATGCGAAATACTGGAAGAGCGCGGTTATGGCCTTTCATCTGTACGCTTCATATGCGGTACTCAGGATATTCATAAGGAGCTTGAGAGGAAGATATCGTGCTTTCTCGGCAAGGATGATACGATACTCTATTCCAGCTGTTTTGATGCTAATGGAGGTCTTTTTGAGCCTCTCCTGACGGATGCAGATGCCATTATCTCAGATCAGCTGAACCATGCTTCCATCATCGATGGGATAAGACTCTGCAAGGCAAAAAGGTATCGATACAGCCACGCTGACCTTGAGGATCTTGAAGCCGTTCTTATCCATGCACGAAGCGCGAGAATCAAAGCCATCGTCACCGATGGTGTGTTTTCCATGGACGGGGAGATAGCACCGCTTCCGGGCATCTGTGATCTGGCAGAAGAATACGGAGCGCTTCTTATCGTCGATGATTCCCATGCAACGGGTTTTATCGGGGAATCTGGAAGGGGCAGTATTGAATACCATGGGGTGACCGATAGAGTGGATATCGTAACATCAACCTTCGGGAAGGCCCTAGGAGGTGCTTCGGGAGGGTTCACTACTGGACCTGCGGAGGCGATCGAAATACTGAGGCAGCGATCCAGACCCTACCTGTTCTCAAATACACTTGCCCCGGTCATCGTGGGAACGACTCTTGCGGTCATCGATATGATCGAAAGATCCAGTGAAGAGAGAGACAGGCTCAGGGAGAACCAGAGACGGTTCAGAAGAAGAATGACTGATGCTGGGTTCAGAATTATCAAAGGAGACCATCCAATCGTACCGGTTCTTTTCGGTCATCTTCCCGACGATGCGGCACTGGCACAGAAATTCGCTGATGAACTTCTCAAGAGGGGCATTTATGCCATAGGATTCTTCTATCCGGTAGTTCCCCAAGGGGAGTCAAGGATAAGGATCCAGATTTCTGCAGCCCACACGATGCAGCAGGTGGATACGTGTGTTGAAGTGTTCATAGATGTCGGTAAAAAACTTGGAGTGCTGTAGTTATACTGCTGTCCCACTTGACAAAGGGTATACTGTATTAGCAGATACCCTTTATGAGTACAAAATCTATTGATGAATCTCTGTTCGGCAGGATAAGGCGCCAGCTTCTTTGCCTTTTCTTCCTGAATCCAGAAAATTCGTTCTATCTGCTTGAACTGATTGACCTTCTCCGCACAGGCAGGGGAGGGGTTCAGAGAGAGCTTGCCAACCTTGTTGAGTCAGGGATCATAACAAGAGAGAAATCAGGAATGAAGGTATTCTTCAGCCTTGCAGAAGACTGTGCCATTATCGATGAGATGCAGAGTCTTCTTATAAAACTCGTGGATTATGAGGATATGGTATCTCTCGCGGTAAGGGATTTCGGCAAGTTCATTCAAACCGCTGTAATGTCTTCAGAGGAAAAAAGGGCGGACTCATTGCCTTTGAATCTCCTTGTCTCAATCTATGGTGATTCTGGCACATTCCGCAAGGAAATCGAGAGAATACAACTCCTGACAGGTGTTGAAATTGTACTCTTAACAGTTCAGCCACATGAACTTAAAGAGTACATCAGCAACAGTTCGGAAGCTCAGTGGATATCGTGGGGGAAGTGGAAACTACTGGCTGGAAAAGCTGACGATCTAATCCCTGAGGAACTTGAAGAGGAACCGGGTATCAGTGAACCGGACCTGTTTGCAGGAACCGGCTTCACCTGGTGACGGGATAGAGTATTGACCTTCCTAAGAGACCGACAGTTCTACAGATTCTCGGCCTACGGGTTTCTGAAAAATCTGCGTTTTTTCGAACCATTCATTATTCTGTATTTCAGAGAAGCAGGATTTTCCTTTCTTGATATCGGCATACTATTCGCCATCAGAGAGATATCCACTGTATTACTTGAAGTACCCACCGGTCTGGTAGCGGATATCGGCGGAAGGAAGATCTCAATGATCTTCTCCATGGCCGCCTATATTGTGAGCTTCCTGACCTTCTTTTTCTTTCCATCCTATGCAGCTGCAGCGGGAGCAATGGTGCTGTTCGCGTGCGGTGAGGCTTTCAGAACGGGTACTCACAAGGCCATGATACTGGAATATCTCAAGCTTACGGGGCAGGAGAAGTGGAAGCCCGATTATTACGGGGCCACCAGGGCTGCCTCCAAACTGGGATCGGCGTTGAATGCGCTGATCGCAGCCGCACTGGTGTTCATAACCGGAAGTTTCAGATACGTTTTCCTTGCTGCCGCCTTTCCATGCCTGATCAACATGGTGAACCTGTCTTCGTATCCACACGCTTTGAATGGAACGGATGTGCAAAAAAGTCATGTAAGACCGGGTATCAAGGATACTCTGGAGCATTTCGCATCAATATTCAGGAATCATGATGCCCGTCTGAGTATTATTAATTCCGCAGTTTTCGATGGCTTTTTCAAGGTTACCAAGGAATACCTTCAGCCGGTTCTGAAAGCCATGGCCATAGGGCTGCCGTTATTAACCGCACTGACCGTTGGCAGGAGAACAGCAATCGTAATCGGTCTTGTCTATTTTGTTCTTTTTCTTGCGGCAAGCACCGCGTCAAGATATTCCGGGAAATTCAGCAGGCGGATAAGGGGTGTTGTTCAATCAATAAATATTACCTGGATCATCGTCTTCAGCATGCTGATGATTGCAGGTGCTGCTCAGGGTCTGTCACTGTACATTATTACGATAGCAGCATATCTCGTTCTATTCATTCTTCAGAACCTCAGGAGGCCTTTGTGCGTTACATATATCAGCGATAAGGTTCCGCACAGGGTTATGGCTTCGGGGCTTTCCGTTGAATCGCTTGTAAAAACTCTTGCTATGACGGTTCTGGCGCCGGCGTGCGGCTACCTCGCCGATATTGCGGGTGTAGGAATTACGGTAGCTGCAGCAGGAGTGTTGATGGGATTTCTGTATCTGCCTCTGAGACTAAGAAAACCTGGACAGGAGTCAGCTTCCGCTCTCTGATCCCTTTTCATCTAATCTCCGCTTCATTACAAGAATGGTGCTGCCGAGGCATGCTCCGAGTGTTGCAACTTTCCATCCATCTTCCTGTTTTTCAGCGATGATATCGGAGATCTTACCTCTGAGACTCCAGAATATCTGGATAATTTCATGTTCATATTCGTGACCGTCATTCGCAAGGATCAGCGTAGTTCCACCGGAAAGCTCTCCAAGTGCGACAACGTTCCAGTTCTTTATTTCGCTGTTCTCAATAGTCTTCTTCATGGCTGCAGCGCTTTTCCATGAAGCAGGAATCATCATGTGTTTCAGGATTCATCTCCTCTCATCTAGATAAATAGCAACATCAGGAAGGATAAGCAATAGTATCGCCTGTATCTTTTAAACAGATATCCTACAACGCTCTTTCAATACCATGCGCATAAGGAATAACTGGAGGATTTCCCTTAGGAGGAAGCGACCAGTAGTAGTAGAGCTGGTCAATTGTTTCCCTGCCGGGTACCAGAGGATTCTGTTCGCCTGGATCATTGGTAAGGTCGTAAAGAACCGGTGAGCCTTCCACCGGGTTTCCCATAACTACCATATCATCAAGTCTTATAGCTGCAATATCCGGAGTTGCAGATATGAGATTGCTTGAAGATATGAACCTTGATGTTCGGGGTGATTCGGCGCTGAGAATATCCTTTCCATCCGCCCAGATAGGAATATTCAGACCCGATATACCCAGTATCGTGGGCAGAATATCTATCTGGGCGACAACTTCATCGTTTACGCCGATGGGTATGCTGCGGCCGGATATTATCAAGGGTACGTCCAGTATTTCCTGATAGAGAGTATGCCCGTGGCCGAAGCCTCCATGGTCCAGGAATTCCTCTCCATGGTCTCCAACGATTACGAAAACGGTGTTCCTCAGTGTGCCTCTGGCTTCCAGTTCGGCTATCAGGCGACCGATCTGACTGTCTGTAAAGGAGAGTTCAGCATCGTAAAGTCCCACCATGATCTCAAGCTGGGTTGTATTCATTTCAACGAGGCCATGGTTCAGATCCTGCACATCGTTCCCGCGACCCCAGAAAATATTGAAGAGATCATCGGACTTCGGGTCGGAGTAAAGAGTATCCCATGGGGGCGGCGGAGAGTAGGGAAGGTGCGGGTCGAAGAAATGAATCGCCGAGAAAAGAGGCTTTGTGGAATCCCGATGCGCGTCGTACCATACAAGGAAATCGTTAACCGTATCTTCTGCATTCCGAGTGCTTGCTTTGCCGCGAGCGCCCTGACAGTCGAAATGGTCATAACCTTGATCAAAACCGAAATCCTCGTTCATAAAGACTGCATTGTAGAAGGCAGCTGTCTGGTATCCAGCACCGCGCCTTATCATCAGGGGGATTGTGGGAAGGGCGGCATCGATACCGTAGAAAGTATCATTGTAATAGCCTGCTCCGTGAGCTCGCTGGGATAGACCTGTCATGATTGATGCCATTGCGGGAAGAGTCCAACTGCTCTGTCCCTGAACACGTGTCCATATTGTTCCGCCCGAAGCAAGGCTGTCCAGCACGGGTGTAGTCTCCCTGTGGTATCCGTTTATTGAGAAATGGTCGGCACGTGCGGAATCAATAAGAATAAGGACTATATCAGGATATCTGCTTAAACAGGTATCCCCGCCGCCGCATCCTGACAGGATAATTACCAGGATAATCAATACGAAGAGCAGGGCACCTGTCAAATTTTTCATTGTTACTGCTTCTCCTGTTTCTTCTCAAAGGCTCTTTTGTTTGTTTTCAGTGCGCATAGATGACCGCACATGGAACATACGTCGCTGTCGGAGGGGAGGGCTTCATCCCTCTCTTTTCTTGCGGTGAGGGGATCCATTGCAAGATTGTACTGCGCTTCCCAGTCGAAATTACTTCTGGCTTCCGCCATAAGATTATCGGGTTCCATCGCCCCTTCGATCCCTCTCGCTATGTCAGCTGCATGGGCCGCGATCCTCGCAGAGATTACACCTGTTTTTACATCATCGATATCGGGAAGTCTCAAATGCTCCGCGGGGGTCACGTAACAGAGGAAATCGGCGCCGTACCATCCTGCCAGTGCGCCGCCTATTGCAGAGGTTATATGATCGTACCCGGGAGCGATATCCGTGACTATAGGACCGAGAACGTAGAATGGAGCATTATTGCAGAGACTCTTCTGCATTCTGATATTCTCAGCGATTTTATCCAGTTGAACGTGTCCAGGGCCTTCGATCATTACCTGGACTCCAGCATCAAGGGAACGCTTCTGTAATTCACCAAGGGATATCAGCTCTTCGATCTGTGCCTGGTCAGACGCATCCGCGAGGCAGCCGGGTCTGAGGCCATCTCCGAGAGAGAAAGTGACATCGTACTCGTGAAGTATCTCGATTAATCGGTCAAAATGCTCATAAAGAGGATTTTCCGCACCTCTCTTCTCCATCCATTCCGCCAGGAGAGACCCACCCCTTGAGACTATACCCAGCTTTCTCCCCTGAGCTTTGAGAAGCGCAAGAGCTCTAACTGTTACACCACAGTGAAGCGTCAGGTAATCTACCCCCATTCTGCAGTGATCTTCGACAGCTGCAAATATCTCATCCTCCGAGACATCACTTACATCTTTATCATCTCTCATTGCCTTGCCGAATACCTGGTAAAGGGGTACTGTTCCTATGGGTACCGGGCTTCTTTCCATTATTCTGCCAAGTATCGATTTCCATTGTGAACCTGTTGAAAGATCCATTACAGTGTGAGCTCCATATGCCACAGCGACTTTCATTTTCTCAAGTTCGTTTTCCGTGGATTCAAGATCCGCAGAACTTCCGATATTCGCATTGATCTTGATTGTCATGCCCTTGCCTATGGCAATGGGCTTGCGGACATCATGAGTGTTGTTGGCGGGTATTACTATTGTACCCTCTGCCAGACCTTCTATCAGCCTACTTTCGAGAACTCCCTCCAGTTCAGCCGTCCTGCTGACTATTTCAAGGGCTTTCCCGTTCTTTGCTGCCTCAATTAATGTTATCATTTTTTCATTCTCCCTCCGCTGGTGCTAACCAGATCAGGTTCATAGGGTATGCTCTCAGCCTTGTTAACCTGGTTATCAAGGCACCCCCTGTATAGAAACTCCAGTATCTATTCTTAACAGTTTAGTTTGAAAGTCAAGTGCGCATCAGAAAGATTTTTATTATTGTTCTGCTGGAGGTGAGAGATGACTGAGAACAGTAACGATGAGGGTAAACTTGTATCGGTTCTTGAAGCTAAAGATGAACTTGAAGCTATCACTATACAGGCGTTTCTAGAAAGTCAGGGGATTGATGCGGCAATAAGAAGCAGGCAGATACCCATGTACGATGGAATTGCCAGAGTCTGGAATCCCATCTGGGGTTATGTCCTTGTAATGGAAGAAAACCACGACAGAGCAGAAGAACTTATCAAGGATTACATTGATTCGTGCAGCGGAGAAGGAACTGAAGAAGAGGATTCCTCTGAGAGGGATATAGATACATGACGGTTATACTGCTTCTGAACACCCTGTTGCTCAGTTTCAGTTCCTGGTACACTCTCCCGGCACTTCCGGATTCCGCCATGTTCACTGAATCCCTTGCTGAGGAACCGGTAGAAGTGCTGGTTTTCCTGGCCCGTAGCGGATGGAATCCGGAGTGGATCGATATCGGTGCGCTGGTAACAACTCTGCTGGAGCAATATCCGTCGGACGAAGCCGTGATTGCATGGACAGCCTCACTCATGGGTGTTCCATTCGAGACAGAGATAACACCTTTACTGATTGAGTATGGTGATATTTGCATTATGCCGGATCTGGAATCTATTCATGATGACCCTCAGCTTCTGGATGCCTTTCTCAGAAGAATTCAGCATACGATAGCGGCTGGAGAAGAGCCAGATGAGCAGGAGATAATTGTAGAAGTAATAATCGATTCCTGGAGCGATCTCCCGCCGGATACGAAAGCGCTCTCACTGGAAGTTCTTGGCAAACTCGGGATAGATATATCGGGTGACATTCAGATAGAGCAGCCTGGTGAGGTAGACCTCAGGGCTGCTGCCAGATATTACAGCGAGCTTGGCCGAGAGTATGCGTTCACTACTTGCGGTAACGAAACACCTCTTGAGAGGATCTATACAGCTGCATGCAGCCCTCCTGAAGAAGCCGCCGGTATGTTGTCCGATCCGTTGTGGGCAGTACGATACAATGCGGTCACCGCATGTGATCCCGCTTGTCTGGAACCGCTTCTAGGTGATTCAATTGCTTACGTCAGCCTTGCGGCTGCGTTGGCCCGAAGGGATGCCGGGTATCCGGACGGAATCGCGAGAATAAGGGAGATAGCCCTCATTGAAAGCCCTGTGGGTTATATGGCATCAGAAGAACTGGGTGCTGCCGATTCACTTCTTCTGAAGGAATTCATGACCAATCCCGAATCCGGTCGCCGAATCGCCGCACAGACGGCATGGCTTAATGATTCACTGCCTGTGGATTCACTTGTTTGCGCAATCTGGATATCCGATCCCTACTGGCTGGTTCCCATCTCCTGGGCATGGCACCTTGTTGATATTTCCGACTCGGTTCATGCGGAAACGGTTCTGCAGGATATCAATTTCCGTCGAGAAAGCTACACTGACACTGCCATGATAGATGAGTATGTGTCCGTATTGTACAATCGTCTTAATGGAGTAGAAGAAGAGGAGAGTTCTGAGGATTCCGGCTGGATCCAGTATCTGCTTCCTTTCAATATCGAAACTGCGGTACCGGATACGGTTATTATCAGAACGGACGCTGGAGATATATGGCTGAATTTATGGGGTGATACAGCTCCGATTGCATGCAGCGGATTTCTCTACCTTGCAGAGAGCGGATATTACGATGGAATCATGTTCCACAGAGTAATTCCGGGGTTCGTAGCCCAGGCAGGCTGCCCGGAGGGAGTGGGAACCGGAGGTCCGGGTTACAATCTTCCAAATGAAAGAAGTGTTATGCATTTCGGCAGGGGAGTGCTGGGTATGGCGGATGCCGGGCTCAATACCGCGGGAAGCCAGTTCTTCATAATGCTTGATGACCATGGAAGACTGGATGGACGGTATAGTGCGTTCGGTTGCGTTGTCAACACCGAAATTCTTGATGAAATCACTGTTGGTACAGTTATAACTGATATTGTGTTAAGTATTTAAGGAACCCTTGTTTCTCCGAAAGGTATGACATGACTCGAAAGATTAACAGAATTCTCGTTACAGGCGCTCTCGGTCAGATAGGTTCCGAACTTACCGCCGAACTGCGGAAACGGTACGGCAGGGACAACGTTATCGCATCGGACATCAGATCTGATGTAAGCAGTTCCGTGGTATTGGGAGGTCCATGGGTCATGCTTGATGTGACAGATGCCGATGCTGTTGAAGAATCAATAATTGATAACAGGATAGACACAATATTCCATATGGCTGCCATACTCTCCGCCACCGGGGAGGAAAACCCCCAGCTCTGCTGGAAAGTCAACATGGATGGAACTCTGAACATCCTTGAGGCAGCGAGGAAGAATGACCTGGCTCGAGTGATAATACCCAGCTCCATTGCAGCTTTCGGCCCTGAGACTCCAAGAGAGAACACGCCCCAGGAGACGATACTTAGGCCCAGGACCATCTATGGGGTAACAAAAGTTTCGGGGGAGCTGCTCTGCGATTATTATGTCCGGAAATTCAACCTTGATGTCAGAGGTCTTCGCTATCCGGGGATAATCTCTTCGGAAACCCTTCCGGGTGGGGGAACCACCGATTACGCGGTGGATATCTACTACAAAGCTATTGAAGAGGGCAGATACACCTGCTTTGTGAAGAAGGACACGATGCTGCCTATGATGTACATGCCGGACTGCATTAAGGCCACGCTGGATCTTGCCGAGGCTGATTTCAGCGATCTTGTTCATTACAGTGATTTCAACGTAGGAGCGCTTTCTGTAAGCGCCGGAGATATTGCCGAAAGCATTAGAAAGCATATACCGGGTTTTGAGGTTGAATACGAACCTGATCACCGCCAGGCAATAGCCGATACATGGCCCATGGGAGTTGATGATTCCGCCGCCAGAGATGAATGGGGCTGGGAACCTGAATGGGATCTGGATGCAATGACCGCGGATATGCTGGAAAAGCTCAGGGTTAAACTCCTGTAAAGCCCGTTACAACGGGCGGGCAAGAATCACTACATCGCATGTTTCGCGGTACTCACCCGTATCTTCCGCTCTGGAGTTCAGGTATATGATATACCTTCCCACCGGAAGCCTTCCCCCGTTGTCTCCGGTTCCGTTCCAGGTGACGATTTTCGATGAACCGCACATCTCCCTGCAGAGCAGCTGCAGAAGTAGCCTGCCCTGAACGTTGTAAATCTCCAGTGTAACTTCATTTTCCGGATGCTGGAAATTCATCTCTATTGTAAGAATATCGTCCCTGCCGTCTCCGTCCGGGGAGAAGGGATCGGGGTAGTAATCCAGGAATTTCCCCGAGCCGCCACCTTCACCGACCGAGCAGCTGTTTTCTGTGCCGGGTGTGCCTCCGTTCGAGCAGCTGGTCCAGCTTGAGGATTCGTACCCGTTGAAATCCGGGTTCAGTTTTTCGAGGCTCTCGCCGGAAGAACCGCCCCAGGCGTCGTCGTATGGAACGTAATCCATCACGCAGAGGGTGAAATCCCGTAACATGAGAATATCCGCCCATTCCTCGCCCTGTTGAGTACAGTTATTCAATACAGGCCAGCCCCCGGGCTGCAGTATGGGGCATCGAACATCAGGCCAGACCGCCCGGAAAGCTGAGGAATCTGAAACAAGAACTGCGAAGCTGTCTGGTTGTATTGTTATACTATCGTTACAGAAGACGTAACGATCCTTTGTATCTTCGAAGGTCCAGCCGATGAGCTGAACGGGGCTTGATGATCTGTTCAGGATTTCCACCCATTCAGGATTACCGGGGAAGGGGCTGTACATGATCTCATTGATAATAACCGGACCCGGCTCGTTCCAATAGCAGGATGTGGAATCGTCGAGAGGGAAGGAATCATACTGGCAGACTGCCAGTGCGATCAGAAGCATATCCCCGCTGCATGAATTCCACTCGCAATC
>CAZUYF010000046.1:0-11651 GCA_964624675.1 uncultured bacterium | reverse complement strand
AGGAATAGGTTCCGGGCAAGCTGCATGGTTATTGTTGAACCTCCCCGTGTGAATTCACCACTTTCCATATTCGCCCTTATGGAATTCCTGATATGATACTCGCAGAAACCGTCATGATAGCGGAATGTGGCATCCTCAGCGCATTTCAGCAGCCCTTCAAAGGATGGGTGCAGGGAATCGAAAAGTATGAATCCGGGATTCGTAAGCGTGTCGAGGTATACCCTTCTTCGGCCGCCCCAGCTGTCACGCATCAGGCAGGACCCGCCGTACCTGAGCTGACCGATTGAGATGGGGCTGGCCTGAACAGTAAGACGGGACACATCCACCTGAGCGTGAAAATCCGAACTGTCGGGGGTCTCCCAGTCGAGTTCAACGAGGATGTCAAAGGAAGCCTCCCCACCCAGCTGAAGCCCTTCCAGAGGACCGAGGAGCGCATGCGGAACAGACGTTGTTACATCCTCTCCCTGCAGGGAATTGTTCCAGAGCCGAAGCGAAAGCCTGGGGAACTCGTTGAACCTGCCGTAGAGATCAAAATTCACAGGCACATTTCCGAACACGATCGAACCAGAATCGATACTGACATCCCACGAGCTCAGGCACGCTGTCCCGTTGAATCTCAATGCCGCAGCGGTATTCACAGTATCATCAGCCAGAGCGGGTGAGTACATCCTCACCGAATCAAGCATGGCATCTACGGAAACTCCGACGGTGTTTTCATCGATGAATTCCAGTGTGAAATATCCCGATGGTTCAAAATCGATGTAGACATCTCCCAGAAGAGCTTCAGCCTGGGCTATCAGAACATCCTTCACATTATCAAGATCAGTTGAAAGCTTAACTTCAGGTGAACCGGAGGAATCGTCCAGTTCGAAATACACCTCTGCCGATTCTCCATCAACTTCAGATATCATCCCTTCCGCATGAATATGATCGCTTCTGGATACCGAAACGCTGCCTTCGATCTCAAATCCCTGGAGCATTCGGGGCATGGTTATAAGACCGGATGGGAGCCTGCTGCAGTGAAACCAGCTGACATGGATACTGTCCCACTGCTCCCCGAAGAACACCGTTCCCCTGCCCATTCCCCAGCTGCTTTCCATCTGCAGAACCAGTGAATCACCGGAAGAGCGGCCGGAGAACACGCCCGATATGACTGCCGAATCGCTGCCTCTGATTATTTCAAAATCAACGAACCTTCCCGGAGGGAGAACCCTTCCGCTTCCCTGTTCCTCATCTGAACCGGCACTGAGTCCCGGCCGGAAGCTTCCGCCGTGAACCAGAATACTGTCAATCACCGGATCGAACAGGCTGCCGCTCCAGTAGATCACGACTGTCCGCAAAAACAGTTCTTTCCCGGGGAAATGAGCATCCTCCAGCAGGAGCACACCTGAGGCAATATCGATATTCCCGATGGATACGGATGGATCAATCTTTTTAAGGGCAGAAAGTACAGGTAAAGAAGCGATGGCATCGATTCCGAAAATAATTAACAGGCATACCGAAACGGCTGAAAATGCCAGTATCCCGGCTCTCAGCCACTTATTCGGATAATTCAACTGTCAGAGCCTGCGATATTTCATCGAGGATTGATTCTGCGGCTTCGCGGGGACTCGGGGCTTGAGTGATAGGCCGGCCGACGACAAGGGCTGTCGCACCATCCATGATTGCATCAAAGGGGGTTGCAGTTCGTTTCTGATCATCCTTCGATGTACCGGAAGGCCTGACGCCGGGCGTTACGATCAGGAAATCTGAATCGGTAACCTGCCTCACAATTGCAGCTTCCAGCGGAGAACACACCACACCGTGAATACCCGCTTGCTTCGCCGATACTGCCATCCTTTCAACAAGATCGGAAGGCTTCCCCTTAAAACCGAGGTAATCAAGGTCATCCGATGAAAGGCTTGTCAGAACTGTCACCGCAAGTATTCGTGTTTTTCCCTCCAGGGCTTCCGAGGCTGCCTTCATCATTTCGAATCCTCCGGAAGCATGAATGTTAATGAGTTCAGGTTCAAAGCGGCAGGCGGACTTTACTGCACCTGCGACTGTAAAGGGTATGTCATGGAACTTAAGATCAAGAAACAGAGGGAAACCGGCTCCCCTTATCTCTTCGAGGAGAGACGGTCCCTTCTTTACAAATAGTTCCAGGCCGACCTTAAGCCCCACCGGAAGGCCTGCCAGCTCATCAAAGAGTGCTTTCATATTGGCCATCTCACGGCTGGTAACGGCTATATACAGTCTTGTATCACTCATATAATCCCCTTACAGATATCTCATCAGTGGTCGATTAACTTCAGTAAATTTCAATTGAGAACCCTCAGAAGAACGTTTGCGATACCGGCCTCCAGCATGCCCAGTTCCTCTGCGGCTCCGGTAGAGAGATCTATTATTCTGCCGCCGACGTACGGTCCTCTGTCGTTTACCCTGACTGTAACCTCCCTGTCGTTGTCCAGATTGATAACACGGATAACAGTGTCGAAAGGAAGGGTAAGGTGCGCGCATGTAAGGGCATACATGTCGAAAGTCTCTCCATTCGCAGTAAGATTTCCGTGAAATCCATCACCGTAGTATGAGGCCACTCCCCGCTGCTGAAATCCAGCGACGGTCCCAGACGCGGAGATGCCATTTGAACGGTATACAGGGTTGGATTCAAGGTAACAGCTGGATAGAGCAAGGACGGAGATGAGAGGTATACTCAGCAACCGATTCAAGGAGAACCTTCAAGGAGGCTGACCATACTTTCTCTCAGTTCCCGTGCAGCGCCAGGCCTTCTCATAAGCCATGTTCCTACCTGAACCATTGCAGCTCCGGCAGCGAGGAGTTCAAGAATGTCTTCCGCGCGATTGACTCCCCCGGATGCAAGTACCGGTATGGAGACGGCTTCACTGGTTTTGAATACCCGCGCGACTGTCAATGGAAGCAGTGCGGGTGACGAGTACCCGCCGACATTTCTCTTAAGAGGAGCTTTCCCCGTCCGCCAATCCACCTTCATACCAAGGAATGTATTGCAGACAGTTACAGCATCGGCTCCTCCCGCTTCGGCTGCCTTCGCAGA
Organism: uncultured bacterium; assembly: GCA_964624675.1. Taxonomy (GTDB): domain Bacteria; phylum Fermentibacterota; class Fermentibacteria; order Fermentibacterales; family JCC-6; genus Aegiribacteria. Next base: position 8,599 of record CAZUYF010000046.1, on the reverse strand, counting down.
CTCAACTATGCTGCCTTCGTTCGGAGTGAGCTTCACACTGAAAGGTCTGGAAGAAACACTTTTCACAAGAGCGGAGATCCGCTCTACTATCTCAGGGGAGGCTCCGAATGCTATCCCTCCTGCAGCTACATTGGGGCAGGACACGTTTACCTCGTACCCGAATGGAACTGGGGACTCTTCCAGTCTTTCTACTACAGCAGGAAAATCCTCCACAATTTCTCCTGCAACGTTGATGATAAGAGGGCAGGGCAGATCGACCGCCTGCGGCAGCAATGTCTTCAGCACTTCATCAACACCGGGGTTTGCCAGTCCGATTGAATTCAGCAGGCCGAATCTTGTCTCGACAATTCTTGGCGGAGGATTACCCTCGCGGGGGGTAAGGGTAGTAGCCTTGGAAATAACAGCGGCTGCTCCAGAAAGAAAGCCCTGCTCCATAAGTTCCAGACCAAAACCGGCCGTACCGGAGGCAAGCAGAATGGGAGAATTGAATTCCCTCTTCCAGAAAGTCCATTTGTACGGTTTATCCATCAGTGAATCCCCTCCCACCGCTTCCAGTCGATTGAATCTGCCGTAAAAACAGGTCCGTCACTGCAGCATTTAAGGAACCCACCACCAGCCTTCGGCACCGAACAGCCTTCGCATGCTCCCCATCCGCAACCCATTCTGGCTTCAGCGGATACCTGAGTATTCGCTCTGGCTGCGACCGGCATCATCTCGATAACAGCTTTCATCATGGGAACCGGGCCGCAGAGGGCGATACTGCTGAAGGTCTCCCAGTGCACCGTTTCAAGAAGATCCGTTATCAGGCCCTTCCTGCCGGAGGAACCATCCTCGGTAATCGTTACAGTTTCAGTCCCTGGAATGGTCAGCAGCTTATCCTGTGATGATGCTCCGAGCAGCAGCAGATCACATTCAATACTCGCAGCCAGCCCTGGAAATCCGGCGGCCCCCAGGCCTCCGCCTATCAGCAGCCATTTCCCGGGATTCAGCCTGTATCCGCAGCCAAGGGGACCAAGCAGTCTCAATGATTGACCTGCGTCTGTTTCTGCAAGGATCCCGGTTCCCCTGCCAACAGCTTCGAAAACTATCTCAACGGAGCTTTCTGAAACACTGCTTATGGTAAACGGCCTGCGGGTTACCGGAAAGGGATCGTGAGATACTTCCAGCTGGATGAATCTGCCCGGCTGAGCTTCATTGATAAATGGCACAGATACTTCGAACGTAATTCTATATACACCGGGAAGTATTTCTTCCTTTTCAATGATCACGGCCTCTGAATCGATAATATTTATTCTCCTTCGCTTTCCTCGCCGCCCTGCAGCCTGCTCTGAGCAGCCCTGCCGAATCCGGTTTCAGGATACTCGTCGGTAAGTTCGGTCAGGTAACCTTCAAGAATACCATCTTCAATCCTGGCTCCCTCTCCCGCAACGTATGAAGCCCAGAGTATATCAGGTCTTATCATTCTGCTCCAGGTCGCTCGAAGGAGTGGATCAAGGATCTCCCATGCTTCGCTGAACGCAGCCGCTTCTATCAGCTCCAGGGCCCCTTCCAGAATTACCGCGGGGCGGGACGGATATCCAGGTCCTCTTGGCAGGTTCAGCCTTTCTTCTATCAGGGTAGCCAGATCTCCTTCATCACTAAGAGAATAGGCTGCAAGTATCAGTGACATTGAGGAATCCTCATCGACAGGAAGGATATCCGACAGGGTCACCATAGCAATAGCCCTTTCCATGTCAGGCCCGTTCTCAGAGACATCGATCAGGATTGCAGCAGCATCAGCATCTTCATCTCCGTAGAGGTCTAATCGCTTTTCGGCTATCATTATCCTGATAAACCAGTCTTCAGTATCATCACCGCTGCCAAGTTCATCGGTATACTCCGAAAGCAGCTGGAGATCGCTTCTTCTATCCTCGGCCAGCCTTATCCAGAGATAATCTCCGCTTCTGCTCGCAAGTTCTTCAAGGTCATCATGAGCATCCTCAATCCGATCGTCCCGCTCAAGAAGAAGCGCTCTGAGGTAAAGGGCTTCCGCACCGTATTCCCGGTACCTGTCCAGATCCGCAGCTGATCTGTAGGAGAATAGAGCCCCAGAGTAATCGCCGGATAATACCCTGGCTTTCCCGTTCAGCAGAGCAATCACAGCCGTTTCAAGGTCCGATCTGTATCCAGCGAGAAGCCTGTTCAGAACTTCAACAGCCATTTCAGGCTGAGCACCCAGAATGTAAGCTTCCGCGGCGGTGGTCAGAGATCGGTAGTAACCATCTCCCCTTCCGAACATATCCCCTGCAGACAGAGCAAGAACAGCTCCGCTGTCCGGCAGTCCGATCTCCATGAAGGCTCGTCCTTTCCAGAGAGTAAGTTCAGCAGCAAGGCTGTCATTATCCGGTATCCCCAGGCTGTCCGCCACGCAAAGGGCTCTTTCGGCCTGATGATTCAGAAGACAGGTTTCAACGAGATAAACCCTGGAGCGAATGTACAGCCTGGTATCTTCGCGGGAAACACTCTCAAAGGAGACGATAGCGTCGTTAAACCTTTCAAGTTCGATGGCGGCAAGCCCCATGCCTGTATAAGCTCTGTCACGGATATCCTGTTCATCAGTTATTACGATTGCCGAGGAGTAGGCCATCATCGCTTCCGTAAAATCGGAAGTGCCGCTGCCTGTGAGTGTTCGTCTTCCTGACTGGAGAAGGGCATCGCCAAGCAGAAGCTGAGCGTCATCCGCCCAATTGCTTTCAGAATACACAGTGAGAATCTTTACCGCGCCGGAAACAGCCTCATCAAGAAGACGCTCTTCCGATGAAACGGGATTATCAGGATTCTGTCTGGCGAGTTCAAGAGCCATTTCGTAACTTTTCCTTGCATTGTAGAATGTATTGTAATATGCGCAGGAGAAGCTCAAGATAACCGCAGGAAGAACTGAAAGCAGAATCACTGTTCTAGTTCGCAAATTCACCATCCCTGTATACCACACTTCCCATCCAGACAGCCTCTACCCTGCCCTGCAGTTTCCGCTCAAAGAACGGTGTATTAACAGATTTCGAAAAGGAACCCGTTTCGGATAATCGGTATTCCGCTTCAGGATCGAATAGAACCAGGTCCGCTTTCCTTCCCGCTTCCAGCGACGGAGCAGGAATGCCAAGTATACGAGCAGGGCCGCACGTCAGAAGATGCAGTATTCGGATTACGGGCATCTGCAAACCTCTGAGAATTTCAAGAGAAACCGGAAGAAGAGTTTCCAGCCCAACGATACCGAAAGCAGCTTCTTCGATAGAACCTGTTTTCTTGTACCGGGCATGCGGTGCGTGGTCTGATGCTATTGCGTCAATCATCCCTGACTTAACCATTTCCGCAAGGTTTTTCCTCTGCTCAGAGCTTCTTAGAGGGGGGTTCATCTTGGCCAGAGTTCCATGCTCCATCAGAGCATCCTCGCAGAGGGCGATATGATGAGGTGTAACATCGATGGTTACATCGGCGGAATGGAAACATTCACTTCGCGCAAGGGCAACACTTCTTGGGAGAGAAAGATGTGTCAGGTGAAGATGCCCATGCGAATTCGAAGCAATTTCCATGCATCTCGCTACATCGGCTGTTTCTGCTGCACATGGTATTCCCCTTAAGCCCATTCTTTCAGAAACGCCCCCCCTGTTCACTGAACCGCCTGCAAGGTCTTTTATTTCGGGATGCTCGATTATAACTCCATCAAATTCATAAACCGCATCAAGTGCATCCAGAAGAAGACCTGAGTCATGCACTGGATCCCCGTCATCGGTGAAAGCTTTTGCGCCAGCCTGGTGGAGGTCATGGAAGCTTACCGGTTCTCTTCCTGCCCTCCCTCTTGTAACGCACGGAACCGGAACCACATTCGCAAACCCGCAGCGTACAGCTGCCGATTTAAGGTTCAGGACGGACTCCGGTGAATCCATGGGGGGGGATGTATTAGGCATAACACCGACAGTCGTGATACCGCCTGCTATAGCAGCTTTCAAACCCGTCACGATGGTTTCTGAATCCTCACCGCCCGGCTCCCTGAGGTGGACATGCATATCCACAAGCCCGGGAAATACCCATTTACCGGTTCCATCTATCTCAATGGCGTCCAGCTGCAGCGGAAGCTCAGGTTCGCAGGCTTCTATCATACCCTCTGATATCAGAAGATCACCGGCTGCATCCCTGTCTATTCCGGGGTCCAGTATTCTGGTATTTCGAATTACATAGCGTTTCAGGGATCCATCACCTTCCTAGTCGGAATATTCTCCTCCGCCTTCATCGATTTCTCCTCGATCAGGTGCATTAGCAGAGATATAATCAGCCCTGTGGGCAGTAATACTGCGCTGGGGTGTGGCATTCCAGTCATCCCTGTTGAGTATTCTATCGATAACTTTCCGTCCGGTTCCAGCGGAGTTGAACGCTTCGAAGAACCTCAATGCCCATGCTTCCGTCTCATCTATTATTCTGTTTCTGTATTTTTCCGGCAGACCCATTATCCTGTAATGAAACGGAAGATTTGCTTTTTTGTAGTTCCCGGAGTTGCGAGGGTAATCCATTCCGTCCGCCCATGTGACGATCTCCTCCCAGAGATCGACCGGGATACCTTTGTCCGGTCTTTTAAGGTAACTTCCGCCCTCAATCACGGCATTTCCGCTTACAGGATCCATTTCCAGTCCGAATAGTATATTCTGCCAGAGTGTTCCCACATTGCCCTTGTTGATACCATAATCCTTGAAATGTCCAACCTTATCAAGGGGTGTACCGCTTATTCCATGCTGTGCGATAACGCACCCGTATTTCGAGATAGCATCGGCTATTTCACCGGTTCTGGTGAGATCAATACCTTCACCTTCACCCTTTGATGAATCGTAAGTACCGTGCTTGGAGCCGTTGGAGATAGCCAGAAAATCGGGGAATATGCCCCAGCTGTTAAGTCCTCCGATGAAATACTCGGCCTCCTCTACCGTTGTAAGCACACCTGCGCCCTTTATTTCACCTACTTCCACTTCAAGCCCTATGTACGGCGGAATGTGCATTGCAAGGTCGCGCGTATGCATGAGATTATCGTAATCATGGTTATGGGATGCATCGACCGCTACAGATGTCCATCCCATGGATAATGCATCTGGAACTGTTACAATCGATTCATCTCTGTCGGCAGATGACTTGATGGCGTAGTGGTCCATATGAAGGGCGTAAACTAATCCATCACAAAGAAGGCTTGAATACTGCATGGCAAACCATGGCAGATTTCTGAAGTTGACCCCTGTGTATGTAGCTTCCGACTTGGCGAGTTCCAGGATCACGAAGGAATCAACCTCTCTGGCGGCTTTGAAAATTCCTAATGCACTCAGAGGGTTGCGAATATTCGCTGCCATTACAATGGCGTTTTCCTCAATAGCGACTGCGGCAATATCCCTCATGCTTACCAGAGCGCATCTGCTGCCGGGAAGTGCTCTGTTGACATTAAGCGGTCTTAGATCAAGAAATCGGCCGTACTCTTTTTCATTCATTATCTATCCTTTCATATTTGACCGAGCCGTTCAAGAGTGTTAATATGCTTGAAACCGTTGACGAGAGGTATGGTAATTTGGAGAACAGATTCCCCGGAAACAAAACCACAAGGCTTCTGCTGGCATTTACCGTTTTGCTGATTCTGACGATCCGGTTCGGTTTTGCTCCGGATTCTCCAGATATCCGCATGGCGGGGGATATCCTAATTCTTGCAGCATCAATGCTTTACCTTACCGGAGTTCTATTCCCATTAGGATTTGCTTCCATTAAAGATCGGCTCAGCGAAGAGAAATGGCTTTTCCTTTTTTCGTTCATCTATATTGCGGCCCTTATAACCTTTGCGGTAAAAATGTTTACTTCAGGGAATATTCCTTCTTCAACCGCGTTCAGCACTATAGTTATAATCTCATTCGCGTACAGTATTCTATGCTCAGTCAGGGTGCTGCTTGCCTCGTTCGGATCCTGGGCTCTCGAGCATCTTTCTCCCTCTGCCATACTTCCGGTCTCATTCGCCATTGTCATAGCTTTCGGCACAGTGATGCTGATGCTTCCGAATTCAACCCCGGAAGGTCATATTGACCTGGTAGATGCTGCTTTTACATCAACTTCCGCAACATGTGTTACCGGATTGATAGTGCGTGATACCGCAGTGGATTTCACCCTCTTCGGTCAGATCATAATCCTGATCCTTATTCAGGTTGGCGGTCTTGGTATCATGACTTTCGTGGCATTCTTCGCGCTTTTCCTCGGGCACAATGCAGGCCTGCGTGAATCGACGTCACTTACCCGGGTTATGGACAGCGATTTCGTAAGTGATCTGAAGAAGTTAATGGGATCTATTATCGGCTGGACCCTGACCATTGAAACGGTCGGGGCTTTCATTCTATACATCCTCTGGGACGCTCAGCCAGTTGACTGGACTACGAACTTCAAGATATGGCAGTCGGTTTTTCATAGTATTTCCGCTTTCTGCAATGCGGGATTCAGCCTGAACCCTGTTATGACAGATGCATCCAGCGGTTTCTTCAGCAATCCTGTCAATCTTGAGGGGTTCGCACATGTCCCGGGAATCGCCATTACGATTGGAACCCTTATAGTACTTGGCGGCATAGGTTTTATGGTACTTACGACACTCGGAGCCCATATGATGCACAGGATGAAAAGTGGAACCAGCAAGCGGATGTCCGTTCAGGTCAAACTCGTGCTGTGGGTCACAGGCATACTGATTATCTCTGGTATGGCGCTTTTTCTTATTCTGGAATGGAATAATACTCTTGAGGGAATGTCTATTTCCCAGAAGATCGCGAACGCGTATCTCGGATCTGTAACCCCCAGAACAGCCGGGTTCAATACCGTGCCGACATCATTCATCACTCCTGCCATGCTATGGTTCTGTGTGGCTTTGATGTTCATAGGCGCTTCCCCGGGCGGAACCGGAGGCGGCGTCAAGACAAGTACTGTAGGTGTACTGTTCATGAGTGTCATATCCCTTGTAAGGAACAAACCTGCAACGGAAATATGGAAGCGGAGAATACCTTCCCATGATATAAAGAGGACGGCAGCTTTACTTTTTCTGGGATGTATGGCATTCAGCATCTCGGCTGGACTGCTCATTATTTCGGAGCAGAATACCTCGTCTGAATACGGTACTTTTGATTATATATTTGAATCCATGAGCGCCTTCGGTACGGTTGGCCTGTCCACAGGCCCTACTGCTGATTTGACCTGGACGGGAAAGGCAATAATCATACTGACAATGTTCGTCGGTCGGATAGGTCCCGCAGCACTGGCAGCCGCTACCGGTAGACGGAACGTTATGCGTTACAGATATCCTGAAACAAGAATCACTATAGGATAGAGCGGAGAGGAACAGTTTTGAAGTCACAGAAATTTGCGGTTATCGGTCTTGGTTCTTTCGGGTTCAGCCTCGCGACTAAACTTGAGGATCTCGGCGCTGAAGTGCTGGCTATCGATAGAAGCGAACGGATAATACAGGAAATAAGCAATTCCGTGTCTGCAGCGGTGGCATTCGACTGTACCGACGAGAACATGCTTGAAGCGCATGGCCTCGCCAATATGGATCTTGTGATTGTTGCAATAGGCGAGGATTTCGGTTCAAATGTTCTGGTCACTAAAATCCTGAAGGACATGGGGCTTAAGGTTCACAGCAGGGCAACCAGCAATCGGGAGGCACGCATTCTTAAAGCCGTGGGAGCCGATTTCATATATACACCAGAACAGACACAGGGTGTAACCGAAGCAAGGCGCCTGACGCTTCAGGGTGTTGAATCGTACCTTCCTCTTTCGGGGGGAATTGTATTCGCCCACGTAGAAGTTAAGGAAGCAATGGTAGGGAGAATGCTCCGGGATCTGGATATCAGAAAGATCTTTGGCCTGAACATCGCGTATATCGGTCGAATGACTGAAGATGGAAGGAAATACAGGATACCCAGACCTGACGATGTTTTCAGGGAAGACGATCATATTTTCATAATGGGAACCCAGGATGACATAAAAAGGTATCTCCAGAGCTAACAAGGACTTATCTTATTTCTTTCCCATCAACTCGCTGAGACCTGCGGAATTAAGAGCATGCCTCTGATCCTTGTTAGCATCTTTGAACAGCTGCAGACATTTTGCAGGATCACTATGCTCAGCTGAAATGGCTTTGATCAGAAGAATAAGCACACCTGGAAGCCTCTGGGGATCATCAAATGAGCCCTTCTGCTGCAGCCCTTCATCGGGAATGAAAACCATATTTCCAAGAACAGGTTTTTTCTGACGCAGCATTCCGAAAACGTTGACGGACTGTATGAAGCAATTGGACCACATGCCTAGAAGAAGCATGTACCAGTTGTTGAAAGCAGTAATGAGAAGCGAAATCTCATCAAGACCAACTCCGGACAGGGAAATCGTCTTCCCGGGGTAGAAGTAACCGATACCTCCGTTTAACGCTTCATATTCAAGGAACTCCCAGACTTCGGGACCGTCAAGGATCCTCTCGGGCATCCAGCCTGTTTCGGCTGCGCCGTCAATAATTGGAATCAAGGTTGTCCTGTTATCCTTAACAACCCTGATAAGCCCCGATTTGTCTTTG
>CAZUYF010000045.1:1277-11739 GCA_964624675.1 uncultured bacterium | reverse complement strand
GGTGCAGGCCTGATACGTTAGCATCGAGGGCCAGCTGATTGCCCAGTTTCCGTATTTTTTTCTCCATCTCCGATGTTACTCTGGCAACGGTGGATTCTATTCTACCAGGGTGTATTCTTCCGTCATCCAGCAGTTTTTCCAGAGATTGCCTTGCTATCTCCCTGCGAACGGGATCGAAGCATGAGATAACCACTGCTTCGGGAGTATCATCAATTATGACATCAACGTTGGCAGCAGCCTCGAACGCTCTGATATTCCTGCCCTCTCTTCCGATGATCCTTCCCTTCATATCATCACTGGGAAGGTTCACAACAGATACGCAGTTTTCGACCACATGATCCGCTGCACACCTCTGGATTGCGGTTGAAAGCACTTTCAGGGCTTCCTCCTCAGCCTTGTTCTCAGCGGCTTCAAGAATCTTCCTTGTAAGCATTCCAGCCTCATGATGCAGCTCCTCCTCAAGGTTTGAGAGCATGAGCTTTCTTGCATCCTCTCTGGAAAGGCTTGCAATCTGTTCCAGCAGTTTGTTCTGCTCCTCCATGAGTTTATTCATCCGGTTATGCTTCGCCTGGAGCGAATTCTCCATTTCGGTCAGACCGGTCTCGCGCTTATCAATGGTCTTTTTCTTATCCTCGAGCTTCTCTCTCAGGATTCCGAGACGCTCGGATTCGCTTGAAATCTGGTTCTCTTTCCGGTCAAGATCTACTCTCCGTTCCTGGAACTTCTCCAGGCTGTCGACCCTTTCCCTGGAAATGATGTCTCTGCCCTCAAGAAGGGCTTCGCGCTTGATAGTGTCGCTCTCGCGTTTGGCATCGGATACTATCCTGTCAGCTTCAACTTCCGCGCCCCTTATTTCCTTGGCTACAAGTATCTTATGAAGGATGAACCCCAAAACGAATGTAACCGCTGCAATAACTGCAGGTATGATTATGTTCATTACGAACTCCTGTTCAGGCGCAGGTATGCATCTATATAAAACGGAATGAGGATGTGGTCTGTCTGACCGAACCGGAAACACCCCTGCGCAAATGCCGGCACATCCCTGCCGTGTCCTTTTTTAGCTCATACTTCCGCGAAATTCTTAAGTTATCGCGGAATATCGGATGTGCTGTTCTGCTGGATTGCTGAGGCTTCGATCATAGCTTTTGAATCGGAATCAGAAGAAACCGAGGGTATTGAGGGATGAGCGGTTTCCGAGAGGACCTGCTCTATCCGATCGGCTAGGTGTGTGAGTTCGCCGCTCTGGTTTTCTTCCAGCTCCTCGAACTTATCTCTCTTCTGATAGAGTTCATCTGCTATATTCAGTGCGGCAAAAATAGCCACCTTGGCCGTTGAAGCCATGGTGGCGCTATCTGTCATCTGCCGCATTTTCATGTCTACATAATGAGCAATTTCTGATATATAAGCAGGTGAACCTGCTCCCCGGATAGTATACTCCCGCCCGAAGATATTCACGCGGGTAACTTCATTCGGGTTGCTCATTTAATCCTTTTACTTATTTGCCTTCTATTTTAATACTGTCCAGTTTTTCCAGCACTACCGATAACCTCCGCTTGACTTCCTGCCTTTCCCGCAGGAGTCTTGCGCTGTGTATTCTGAGTGTATTGTAACCATCAGAATCCACCGAGTCCACACTATTCTCCAGCCTGGACTCAAGTTCACTTACCCGTGTCGACAATTCATCGCGTTGCGTATGTACTGACCTGAACCTGACTATCAGTCTATTTATGGTCTCAGTCAACCTCTCAAGATCTTCCGACTGGGACACGGATCATCCCCTCTCCCTCAGAGAGCGGCTTTGGCTGCTTCCACAACCTTCGCAAATGCTTCCGGGTTCTTTACTGCAAGGTCAGCAAGTGTTTTTCTGTCCAGTTCTATGCCTGCTACTTTGATCCCGGCAATGAAATTGCTGTACTTCATTCCATGCTCACGGACAGCGGCATTGATCCGCGTAATCCACAGTGAGCGAAAATCTCTTTTTCTGTTTCTTCGATCACGGTACTGATACTCAAGAGCCTTTTTCCTGGCTTCAGTGGCTACAGTGTACAGTTTCCTTCTTCCGCCAAAGTAACCTTTGGCCTGCTTCAGTCTCTTCTTATGCTTCTGTTTCCTGACTACAGCGTTCTTAACTTTGCTCATGTTTCAACTCCGAATGCTAGGGCAGCAGTTTCCTGAGCCTTTTTGAATCAGGCTTGGATGCTATGCTGCCTTTACGCAGTTTTCTTACTCGTTTTGCGTTCTTCTTTGTCTTGATATGGTCAGCAAATGGTCTGTTCATCTTGAATTTCCCTTTTGCTGTTTTACGGAACCGCCTTGCGGCTCCTTTATGGGTTTTCATTTTAGGCATTGGTTCTCCCTGCTAATTTCTCTCTCTCAAGGGCGAGATGATCATGGTCATCTGACGCCCTTCCATACATGGTTTTCTTTCAATGTGACCATATTCTTCAAGATCCTCAGCCAGTTTCTCAAGAAGATCGTAACCCTGATCCTTGTAAGATAGCTGACGACCGCGGAATACAACGGTTGCTTTTACTTTATGTCTCAATTCAAGGAATTCACGTGCATGCACCATCTTGAAATGGTAATCATGTTCTTCGGTATTGGGTCTGAACTTAACTTCCTTAAGACCCCCGGTATTCTGGCTTTTCCTCGCTTTTCTTTCTTTTCTCTTCTGACCGTAACGGAACTTCCCATAATCCACGATACTGGCAACGGGCGGGTCTGCTCCGGGTGAAATCTCAACGAGGTCAAGTCCTGCTTCCGCAGCCAGATCAAGTGCTTCCTGTATACTCAGTATTCCGGCGTGATCCCCATTCTCATCAAGTAATCTCACGCGGGGGCTTCGAATGTCCCCATTAACCCTGTTCTGTTCCCTTTTGCTGATGAACTGACCTCCTATTTAGTGTAACTCCGGCCTTCTGCATCCGGCCATGACTATTTCAATCGCTTCATCCAGTTTCATTGAGCCTCTGTCACCTTCGCGATGGATACGCAGAGAAACGTTGCCCGATGCAGCCTCACGCTCACCGATTATGAACATGAAAGGGATCTTGCTGGTTTCCGCTTCTCTTATCCTGTAACCTACAGTCTCATTCTTGCCGTCCAGCACGCAACGAATACCCAGATCGGTGAGAATTTCCTCAACCTCTTCAGCTCTTTCGAGCTGAAACTCCGTAATAGGTAAGATAACAACCTGATGTGGAGCAAGCCAACCCGGAAGGTTGCCTGCATAGTGCTCAATAAGGTTGCCTATGAACCGTTCTACAGAGCCGTAAAGCGCTCTGTGAACCATGAACACTCTGTGTTCCTGCCCATCGTTACCAACGTATTTAAGATCGAAACGCTGCGGAATATTAAAGTCGAACTGAATAGTAGGCCCCTGCCAGAATCTGCCGAGAGCATCCTTCATCTTGATATCGATCTTGGGACCGTAAAAAGCTGCCTCACCTAAAACAGTTCTGTAATCCTCACCCATTTCTTCAAGGGCACTCTTCAGGGCGGGTTCAACCTTTTTCCATTCCTCGGGCTTGCCCGCATAGTGCTCAGGATCTGCAGGATCCATCAATGAGAGTTCGATTTTGTATCCGAAGTTGAAGATTTTCAGGAAATACAGGGCAAATCTAACAACTTTCTGTATCTCTTCAACGATCTGGTCCTCGGTGCAGAAAATATGGCCGTCATCGACAGTAAAGCCGCGCACCCGCATAAGACCGTGAAGAACACCGCTTTTTTCGTACCTGTAAACCATACCAAGCTCGGCAAGACGCATGGGCAGCTCTCTGTAGGACCTTTTGCTGCTCTTGTAAATAATGATATGCCCGGGGCAGTTCATCGGTTTCAGGGCATACTCACCTTTATCTATATCAAGGAAGTACATGTTATCCCTGTAGTAGTAGTAATGCTCAGAGGTTTTCCATAATTCAACCGGGGCTATGTGCGGAGTACTTACAAGCTGATAACCCGCTTTTACATGAGCTTTCTTCCAGTGGGTCTCAAGCTCCTCGCGGACGATTGTTCCAGCAGGCAGCCAGTATACCAGTCCAGGGCCGCCATCACCTCCTATTTTGAAAAGCCCAAGTTCAGGCCCCAGCTTCCTATGATCCCTCTTCTTCGCTTCCTCAAGCATTGAGAGGTGCTCTTTGAGGTTCTTCGATGAATCGAATACGGTTCCGTATATCCTTGTGAGCATCTCGTTATTCTCGTCGCCGCGCCAGTAAGCGCCTGCTGTGCTCAGAAGTTCGAAATGCTTCATGCATCCTGTTGAGGGAACGTGCGGACCTCTGCAGAGATCCAGAAATTCTCCATGTCTGTACACCGAGATGCTCTCTCCTGCATCACGCAGTTCCTCAAGGAGTTCCAGTTTGTATTCCTCGTCCCTTTCTTTGAACACCGCAACCGCTTCTTCGAAACTCATCTCTTTGCGGATGAAAGGGATGTCCTCCTTAACCTGTCTTTTCATTTCTGCGGCAATTTCCTCGAAGGCAGATATGCCGGGAAAATCAGGTATGTCGAAATCGTAGTAATACCCGTTCTTGATAGAGGGACCAATACCCAGTCTGGTGCCGGGAAAGAGTTTCTGGACAGCGCTTGCCATAAGGTGAGAACAGCTGTGGCGAAGGGCTGTCGCACCATCTTCGTCCCGGAATGTAAGGATCTCGATTTTTCCATCATCCCGCAGGGGGTGAGTTAAATCCATAAGCTCACCATTGAACCTGATTATCAGTGCGTTCCTGGCGAGTCCCGGAGAAATATCACCGGCAATCTCAAGACCGGTAGTGCCTGCCACATACTCTTTTACACTGCTATCAGGAAATATTATTCGCATAATCCAGGCGACCTCCTTCCGGTCATGTAAACACAAAAAAATGGTGGGCGATACTGGACTTGAACCAGTGACCTCTTGCATGTCAAGCAAGCACTCTAGCCACCTGAGCTAATCGCCCACCGCACCATCTATTGCGTGGCTCGAAGGATAAGTACAAATGGCGTAATCGTCAAGGTTAAATAGGGACGGAGGGGTTTTATTTGTAATCGTGAAATAAAACAGCCAAATTATCGATCATAACTACGTATTATTCACGTTCCATGAATAAAAAGGCTCCGTCCCTATTTAAATCAGGTCTGATTTTGCCGAGTTGACCCAGCCCCCATCGGACTGAATATCGGTGATGAAGATGACTATATCAGCGTTCCATTGCCCATCCGTGAAGTTGACCATTTTCTTCGCTTCGCTCTGATTATTCGTATAGCACCAGACATGAGGCAATATCGCATCCCAGATATTTGTGGTTTCATAAACTACAAGATCGGCTTCAGACCGGATTTCCGTGATGTACACCTTGAAGTCAGCTTCAGATTCGATATCCGTTTTGCAAAGTACAGGCATGATTATCCCCCTATTTCGTTTTCCAGAAGACAGAAGACGGAGTATGATAAAACTTAACCATCGGACCCGGAAAGAGGTATGGATTTTTGAATACTAATGCCTCCGTGCACAATCGTTGTTCCCGCTTCTCCATCAAGAGCCAAAAGAAGATTACCCGGTGAACTTATTACGACCCTCTCGCCGCCATGCTTGAGAAATCCGATTGATGCCCGGATCTTGGGAAGCATGGAACCCGCAGCGAATTCTCCCTCGTATACATGCCGCTCCATCTCCTCAAGTGTAGCACTGCGAATAGACTTCTGATCAGGCTTTCCGAAGTTCACGTATACTTCCGGTACGGCTGTGGATATTATGTAGGTATCTGCTTCCAGACGGGTGGCAAGAAGCGCGCTGACATGATCCTTATCGATAACGGCCGGGACACCGCGAACCTTGTAGCCCTCACGGACTACGGGAATACCTCCACCGCCCGCGCATATGACTATCTGACCGGCATTGACAAGTGTTCTGATGGACTCCAGTTCCAGTATTCTCCGGGGTTTGGGGGATGACACAACACGTCTCCATCCCCTTCCGGCGTCCTCTTTCATGATCCAGCCGAATTCTTCATTGATCTTGCGAGCTTCATCTTTGCTGTAGAAAGGACCAACGGGTTTTGACGGATTCTCAAAAGCGGGATCATCGGGAGCAACGAGGACCTGCGTTACAAGAGCGGTCACTGGGATATTAATATCGCGTTCCTCGAGCACATCTCCGAGTACCTGCTGCAGAAGATATCCGATGTAGCCCTGCGTCGCTGCAACGTTAACATCCATTCCATCCGGAGGAACGCTTGATGAGGCCATTGCGTTCCTTAGAAGTTCAAATCCAACCTGGGGCCCATTGCCATGTGTAATAACAACACCGCCGCGGAACTGTGCGATGGTTGCTAGCTCCTCACAGACTGTACGGGCCAGTTTATGGGTATCCAGATTACCATTGCTTCCACCGGAGGAGATCAGCGAATTCCCTCCTACAGCAACTACAGTTCTGGAAGTCCTTCTAATCGCTTCCATTCGTGTCCTCCTTCAACGCATCCTCGGCAGCTGATTCCTTCCGGTAAAGTATAACTAGAATGACCCCGCCGACTGTAATAGCTATATCCGCGACATTGAATGTCGGCCACCGCCATCCAGATCCGCCTATATCAATAAAATCGACAACTTTACCATACATGAACCTGTCCAGAAGATTACCAAGCGCTCCTCCCAGAATTGCTCCGAGACCAGCAAGAAAGAGTGGAGAATGCTCTCCAAGCTTCCATATGAAAATGGAAACCATCACCGCTGCAGCTGCAGTAATAACTGTCAGGAACAGCGGACCTCCCCAGGGCATGCTGAAGGCGGCGCCCTGATTCCAGGCAAGAGTAAACCTCAGAAAGTTACCGAGTACAGCTTCCGGGTGATGAAGTTCCAGCCCACCAAGCGCAAGCCTCTTGGTCAGCTGATCCAGCGCCAGGATTCCCAGCGCAGTGATATAACCACCTAATCTGGTTCTTGTTACAGTCATCAGGATTCGTACTTCTTCAGGACTTCAGCACACCTGGCGCATACATCATCAGGGACACAGGAACCAACTTCCGGCAGGATCTTCCAGCATCTGTTGCACTTCGAACCCGTAGCCTTCTCAACGGAAATAGTTAACTCATCGCCAGCCGTAACATCCGCGTATGATACAATCAGAAAATCTGACCAGTTCTCACCGTTAGCCGATGCGACCATGTCCGGCGGTACGGTAAGTGACACCATGGCATCCAGTCCACCGCCTATATCTCCTGCCGCACGTTTTTCTTCAAGCTCCTTAAGAACCGCTTTCCTGACCTCCAGATAGGGCTCCCACCCTTCAAGTACAGCGTCATCCTCCTCGGTATCCAGCATGGTTTCGGAATCGGGATAGAGGGAAAGGTGAACGCTGGAGTCGTCCCCTCTGAGGCATTCGGGAAGCGCCAGCCATGCCTCTTCAGCTGTGAAGGGAATCAGAGGTGCAAGAAGCTGGATAAGGTTCTTCAGCATGTAAGCCATGACCTGTCTTGTCATCCTGCAGGACGCAGAATCGGGATTACTGCAGTAAAGCCTGTCTTTCCTCATATCAAGGAACTGACCGGAAAGACTTATGACCGCGAAGTTCCGAAGTTCACGGTAGACCCTGTGAAACTGGAACTTTCTGTATTCATCTATGCAGAATCGGCAGAGTTTCCTGAATCTGAGGTAGATATACTTGTCGAAACCCTCAAGTCTGGCGGGATCTAGATCGTATTCTTCGAACTCCCCAAGATTACCAAGTATGAACCTCATCGTATTTCGGAGTTTTCTGTAAGCCTCTCTGGCGTCGTCAAGCTTGGAGAGGTCAGCCCTGAAATCCGCCGTGTAGTCCACACTTGCGAACCAGAGTCTGAGTATATCAGCTCCCTGTCGGTCTATTATTTTCAAAGGTGATATGACGTTACCGATGGACTTGGACATCTTCTTACCGTTCTTATCCTGAATGAGACCGTGGGTTATTATGTTGTCCGCAGGTTTACCCATCCCAAGGGCTTCACTTGTGATCAGGCTTACACCGAACCATCCGCGATGCTGGTCGGTTGCTTCAATATATACGGCGGCAGGACGAGTGAGTCCGTGCTTCTCGGTAAGTACATTGTAATGGCTCAGCGAGCTGTCGAACCATACGTCCAGTATATCATCCACCCGATGAAGCTTCTCGCTTCCGCAGGAGGGGCATACAGCTTTCTTTCCAGCGAGGGCAAAAAGCTCTCCGGGATTCATATCGAACCATATATCCGCTCCCTTAGAAGCAACTTCTTCAGCAACAGCATGTATAACCTCATGGTCCAGAACAGGCTCAAAGCAATCGGAACAGGTGAAAACGGGAAGTGCCACTCCCCATGCTCTCTGTCTTGAAAGACACCAGTCAGGACGCACCTCCATCATGTTCTTCATACGTTCGTAACCCCATCCGGGATACCAGTTTACCTCATCAACTCGTTCCAGGACACGTTTTTTCAGATCGTTCTTTGAAAGGCTCAGGAAGAACTGTCTTGTTGCCCGGAATATCAACGGTTTCTTGCATCTCCAGCAGTGAGGATAACTGTGCTTCATATTCTTATCCGCAAGAAGGTGCCCGGAATTCTTCAGATCATCCACTATTTCAGGGTTGGCTTTGAACACATGGATGCCTCCGTACCTTCCGGCTTCCTCCGAGAAGGTTCCGTCTTCATTCACAGGGCTGAATATCTCAAGGCCGTACTTCAGACCGACCACGAAATCGTCGGCTCCATGTCCCGGAGCAGTGTGAACACATCCTGTACCATCTTCCATGGTAACATGATCGGACACTATCATAAGGGAAGTTTTGTTCTCAAGTATGGGGTGCTTCATCAGAAGACCCTCAAGTTCGTTGCCCGTGAAAACAGGCTCCCGGAGAACGGTGCCGCTGATCTCCGAATCCTTCATGAAGGCTTCCGCCCTTTTCTCGGCCACGAGGAATCGTCGTTCACCCGATTCAATGATCACATACTTCTCAGATGGGTACAGAGCCACCGCGAGGTTCGCCGGCAGAGTCCAGGGGGTAGTTGTCCAGATAACCGTTTCTGTACCCTCCGGAACACCGCGACTCTCCCATTCATCGGAATTTTCCTGCCTGAACGCAACATATATCGATGGAGAAGTGTGGTCTGCATGTTCCACTTCCGCTTCGGCCAGCGCGGTACCGCATTTCATGCACCAGTGTATTGGTCTCAGACCCTGGTACACGTAGCCGTCTTTCACAAGATCACCAAATGCCTGTAGAATGCCTGCTTCGTAATGTGTGCTCATCGTAAGATAAGGTCTGTCCCAGTCTCCGAATACGCCAAGCCTTTTGAATTCCTCCCTCTGGATTCCAACGAATTCCAGGGCATATTCCCGGCATTTCTCTCTTATTTCTTTCCTTGAAAGGTGTTTACCACCCTCGGGCTGATCACCCATGACCCTGTGTTCTATGGGCATTCCATGGCAATCCCATCCGGGAACGTATGGGGAATCGTAACCCATCATAGTGAAGGATTTGATTATGAAATCTTTCAGTATCTTGTTCAGTGCAGTCCCCAGGTGAACGTGCCCGTTGGCATAGGGAGGTCCGTCATGGAGAATGAACTTAGGGGAATCCTTCCTCGCCTGCCTGATTTTTGTATAGAGGTTTTCCCCGTTCCACATCTCCTGTGTTTCAGGTTCCTTCTTAATAAGATTACCTTTCATGGAGAAGTCGGTTTTAGGTAATTGTATAGTATCTTTATAGTTCATTGCTCCTCACCTCCCCGGGTGAATTTAGAGTTGTACAGGTCCACTGCAGCAGCTGCCACTTCCCGAACAGGCGGGGGTTCTGTATTCATCGACTCCCAGCCGTGGCATCTGACCAGAAGCACAATTTTTGCTCCTCCGTGTCCTGCTATCTCAGCTTCGTCTATCCCCTCGGAAACCAGAGTCTCGGTACCAAACAGCGTAAGCTCTGCAGGTGTTGCCAGTTTCCAGTCCGGAACTCTGCCAACAACACCCCTGTCCCACGACCCCACTGGCGCGAGGTACATACCCATAAGAGAAGGGAACCGGGGTCCGAGGTCATCTCTGTTCGGTCCTGCGAGAGGGCTGGTACCGAAAAGCGCAATATGATCCACTGCAACAATGTATCCGTTTGAATCGGATACGCCTTCCGTTCCTATCAGGAACAGGCGTTCTCCGTTCATGAGATTGGAGCGAACCATATCATGATTCTCCAGAGGATCATCACTCCTCCGCCAGACATCAGCAAAGTCCTTCAGATCACATTTCCAGCTATCCGGGATTATCGCAAACATAAATTACCTGATTCTTGGCGCACACAAATAGACAATAAGAATATCGAACAGCGATTATGCTAATATCTGAATTGCAGAACAAGTGTTCTTAAGAAAGTGCCCCTGCTGAACGCAGGGGCACCGATACTAAATTAATTAAGGAATATCAACCGGTATGGTTGATAAATATGATGCTATTCCTTAACTTCCTCTTCCTCTGCGGGAGG
>CAZUYF010000045.1:0-1177 GCA_964624675.1 uncultured bacterium | reverse complement strand
CGCCCTTGAAGAACAATGTTACAAACACCTGCGCAAGACCGGCGATAGCAATAAGCCAAAGGCCGATGCCGATGCTCATACCGGAAGGTCTGCTCTTGAATATCTTGAGGAGAGCAATAACAGCTGCCAGTGCTGCAGGGATCCAGACAGCGGTCATGATCTTCTTCTTGAGAGCCTCTGCCTTGTCCCCGCTGAAAAAGGCGATCGCACCGCCAATTGCAAACAGGGCGAGTGTAATCCATCCGTCACCCTGAGTACCGCTTACAGTAAACCCGAAAGCGCTGGCCCAGGGCAGGAATGTACCTATCATTCCCACGACAGCGATGATTAGTATGAATTTACGTTTCTTTTCCATTAGAACCACCTTTCAAATTAGTTGAGTAAAGATGGGCACGCGCTTAGGTCGTGTCAATAATTGAAACACTCAGATCATCGAGCAGTCTCTGGATAACAGGCTGCTGAAGAGAACCGATGGATTCGGTAAGCAGTTCTGCAGCCCTGGAGGCGGACAGCCCGTCAGCCGTCAGTTTCCAGTGGCAGTAATAAGTCTCGCCCTTGCAGCAGGAGTCAGGGGCGCAATCGAGCAGTTCCAGTATCTTCGAGGAGCTTTCCGGATCGCTCTGGGCCTTAATAACGTCCAGATACAACCTGCAGAGGAAAGCAGGTTTTTCCCGCCCCTTCCTTCCCTCAATATGAGTGAGGGCTTCCTTCAGGTATTCCTCAGCCTCACCCTTCATGCCGCTTAAGAAGAGAATTCTGCCCTTGAGGGTCAGCTGGTTTGAGTAGAGAAGCATGTCGCTTGCCTTCATCGAATACTCAATCGCCCTCTCAATACTTGCGATCGATTCCGGTATCTCGTTCAGCCTGAACTGAATATCAGCGATCATTTCCCAGCCATGCGAAAGGTTACGGATATCCTGCAGGTATTCGGCATGTTCGATCTGTGTCTGTATGCAGTCCAGGGCGGATTCGTAATCTCCACGGAGGGAGAAAATGTACCCCATTCTCGAGTAACCGGACATGAGTCCGGTCCTGAAACCTATTGTGGATGCCGTATCTATGAGCTCTGTGGAGTATTTCAGGGCAGATCCAAGGTCTTCCATCTCAATCGATACATGGGCGAGATTTCCAAGTGCAGCACATTTTGCCCTGATATTACCCGTCTTTTCCGTAAGGC
>CAZUYF010000044.1:0-11888 GCA_964624675.1 uncultured bacterium | reverse complement strand
CTCCTCTTTTCTTACTTCCCCTGCAAACATATCCGACCTGTATCTTCCATGAACTGCAATAGCTGAGGCGCCCTCGTCAGCGAGAATAGCGGGAAGGCTGTCTGAAACAGGTTCTTCCGGTGACCATCCTATGCGGATCTTCACAGTTACAGGCAGTGATGTATTGGATGAAACAGCCCGTACAACAGCTGTAAGCGCCGGGATATTCTTCAGAAGGGCTGAGCCTGAACCGCTGTTGACCACTTTTTTCACAGGACACCCGGCGTTTATATCTATGAAATCAAAACCAAGTTTCGAAACCAGCTCGGCCGCTCTCTCAAAATCTCCAGGTCTGTTGCCGAAAAGCTGAACACCTATTGGTTTCTCCTCAGAATGGAAGCGGAGCAGTTTGTGTGATTTGACGGATCTTCTTGATAATCCAGCAGCTGCGACCATCTCAGTCACGACCGCTGTTGCCCCCATTCGGCGGCATATACGCCTGAATGCAGAGTCCGTGGAACCCGCCATCGGCGCGAGAACCAATCCGTGGGTATATTTCCTGAAAGTACTGTTTTCCATGAAGGCAAACATATACATTGGATGACTTGCGGTGCAATTACATGATGGAAGTGATTTACAATGGCATGTGATATATGTCTGTTTCTTGACAGCGAGACCGAATGCAGGATCAGACGTGCCTGGAGCATTCTGAGAACAAGGGGATTATCATCACCGCTTCTGCGGTCAGGAGGCAAACCACACCTCACTCTGGCAATATGGGAGGATCTGGATCCCGAATTCATCCTGGACGACCTTTCGGACTTTGCCAGTACCCACAGGGTGTTTCCGGTTACCTTTTCTTCCATAGCAACTTTCGGTCCCGAAAGCGGAACTGTATTCCTCGGTCCTGTTTTTACACCTTCACTGTTAATCGTGCATGATCAGCTATACAGGATCTTCAAGGAAATGAAGGATTTCTCGGAGGGGAACTACCGTCCCGACTCATGGGTACCCCACTGTTCACTTACCCTTGGTCTGCCGCCGGAATGCATCTCTGAAGCGATCAATACCTGCATGGATATCATCAGTCTTCCAATCAGGGGATGGATAAAGGAGATAGGTCTCCTAACCTTCGACCGTGAATCGGTCCACTCTATAAGAAGTTACAAACTCGGCGAATAATGGGGTCGATAATGGGGTCGGGCCTAACATCTTAACATTCGTTACTGTTGTAAAAAGAATAATGGGGTCGGGCCTAACATCTTAACATTCGTTACTGTTGTAAAAATGAAAAAT
Organism: uncultured bacterium; assembly: GCA_964624675.1. GTDB lineage: Bacteria > Fermentibacterota > Fermentibacteria > Fermentibacterales > JCC-6 > Aegiribacteria. Next base: position 10,613 of record CAZUYF010000044.1, on the reverse strand, counting down.
GTTTAGATGTTAGGCCCGACCCCTATTATTGCGACCCCTATTCTATTGTTCATCCGCATGGAAGGAACTTCTCACGAGGGGGGCGGAGGCTACGGAATCAAAACCCATGGAGAGCGCTTCATCTTTCCATGCATCGAATTCATTCGGCGTTACATACCGCTCAACAGGCCAGTGTCTGCGCGAAGGCTGAAGGTACTGCCCCAGTGTAAGCATTGTAACACCTTTATCCCTGAGATCCTCAAGAGCATTTCTTATTTCGTTCTCAGTTTCTCCAAGTCCAAGCATGAGACCGCTCTTGCGGGGAGTGGAGGGAGCGTGCATGCCGTACCATTCAAGCACTTCAAGGGACATGTCGTAGAAGGCTTCGGGTCTTACATCGGGAAACAGGCGCTCAACCGTCTCCAGATTGTGATTGAATACATCAGGTCCTGCATCCGCAATTAGCTTAAGAGCATCTCTGCTGCCCCGGAAATCAGGCGTTAGAACCTCGATCCGCACAGCGGGTATCTTCTTTCTTACGGCTTCAACCGTTCTGGCGAAATGCGCTGCGCCGCCATCCGGAAGGTCATCCCTTGTTACAGATGTAATTATAACGTACCTGAGTTCCATCTCCGCCGCAGCGTCCGCCAGCCTCTGGGGCTCATTGGCATCAGGTTTATCCAGAACGCCCTCTGAATGCTCTATAGCGCAGTAACGGCAGGATCTGGTGCAGAGGTTCCCAAGTATCAGAAAAGTAGCTGTACCACGCTGAAAACAGTGCCCAAGATTAGGGCACATTGCCTGCCTGCATACCGTATCGAGGCTGTATTTCCTTAGAATAGACCTTACTTTTGCTGCTTCTTCCGATCCTCTTGATGGCATTCTCAGCCACGCTGGCTTCTTTTTATATGTCATTTCCGCACTCGCGTTCAAGTTGAATAAGACGTTCTGTCTCAAGTTCTTCATGAGGCATGTATTCAAGAGTGTCTCCAGCGATATCCGAGAAGGATACATGAAGTGCGCTCTCCATGTCACGTATTTCAAGACCCGGGTCTAATTCATGTATACATGCGATACCCTCTGTAAGGTGTCTGCTGAGTATCTTCTTCAATCCGGGAGGAGTATCTTCCGGAAGGTAGTTCAGTATTTTCAGCTGATCGTTCTCGAACAGTATTGATCCGTGCTCGAGAAATACTCCGCGGCTTCGAGCCTGCGCGCTTCCAACGAGTTTTCTACCGTCAGGGGTTCCAACCTCCCATTTGCCATGTGATGTAAAACATGGATTACTGGCCGTTCTTTGGCCGCCTGTCCTGTGCTTCTCCGTGGGGCTTACCGAGACCATGATCCCGAGAGAATTCATAGCTTTAACCATGGGTGCTGCCGTCTTTTTCAGAGCTTCGCTTATTGAGCCCGATACTGCGGGATGATCAATTTTCGCTACTATACTGTACGTCAATTCAGTTTCATGCCATACAGCCCTGCCGCCTGTCGGCCTTCTCACCAACCCGTAACCGTCTGCAATAAGGCTATCAGAGTCGATTTCACGCTGAGTTTTCTGAAGTTTGCCTATTGAAACACATGCAGGATACCAACCGTAGGTTCTAAGAACAAAATCCCACCTGTTATTCCCTACAAGCTCCATCAAATACCTGTCGAAAGCCATGTTCCATATACCGTCATGTTTACCTGTCGCGAAATGTACAGCTTTCAAGTATGTCTCCTGTCCGTATTCTTGCCCCTGAAGTGGAACTATTATCAATTTGCGCAGTAGAAGGTAGATGATGATAATACATCCAACGGTATATTCAGAATGGTGATAAATGAAAACTATATTATTTGCTGCAATTATGATTATCATGGTACTTCCGACATTCTCATCGGACGAGGTTTATCGTGATGCCGGTGCCGGGGCTTTCAGTTTTCTGAAAATCAATCCTGGCGCAAAGGCGGCAGCCCTCGGAGGAACAGGCCTTCTGAACAGCGGTGATCTGGCCGTTTTCACGAACCCGGCTCTACTTGCATCGATTGATAGAGGCAGCATTTCCGCAGGTCACAACCAATGGCTTGGTGATGCCACACAGAACTTTCTTTCCTGGAATTTCAGCTTAAACAACGTTAAGTGCGCCCTCGGCACACGCTTCGTATATGTGGGAAACCTTGAAATGCGGGAGACAGCCACTTCAGAGCCTGTTACAACTTTTTCTGCGTGGGATATATCAATCCATGCGGCAGCAGGTATAAGACTTGGGATGTTCGATCTTGGCATAGGCATGAAACTCATCCGCGAGAAGATCTGGATGGAAAGCGCCACAGGAATCGCTTTTGACGCAGGTGTAATTATTCATCCTTCAAGCGGTCTGGAACTTGCCGCTTCTCTGCAGCATATTGGGCCTTCGGTCACAATGGTTGAAGATGATTTCAGACTGCCTGCAACCTGGAAACTTGGAGGCAGGTACAGTTTTCATTTCCCTCTGGGGGATGCTGCAGTATCAATGGAACTCGGAAAACCTCTGGATAACGCAATTTCAGCCGGAAGCGGGATAGAATACACACCGCAGAAATGGCTGAAACTCCGCTTTGGAATGAGATTTCTTGATGATTCAAGAGATTTTACTTCTGGCATAGGCCTTTCTGCGGGCAGCTGGACGCTTGACTACGCTTTCGTTCCCACAGATTACTCGCTGGGAACCGTACACAGGTTCACCATCCATAAGTCCCTTTGAGAGAATGAGAATACTCCTTACAAACGATGATGGGTACGACCAGCCCGGCCTTATCGCGCTTGAAAATCTGCTGAAGCAGGATCATGAGATATGGGTTGTGGCTCCACTGCATCACTGCAGCGGTACAAGCCATGCTCTAGGCCTTTACTCCTCAATGGAGCTAAGAGAAGAAGGTTTCCGCAAATGGGCACTTGAAGGCACTCCAACAGACTGTGTTAAAGTAGCACTGATGGAGGTTATGAAGGATAACCGCCCGGATCTTCTCATTTCAGGGATCAATCCCGGCGCAAACCTTGCTAACAATGTATTTTACTCCGGAACCGTTGCAGCTGCAACGGAAGGCGCGCTCTGGGATATTACATCAATCGCTATAAGTGTACAGGTAACCTCGTCCACCCCGAAACCATTCTTCAGAACAGCGTCTTTCGTTCTTGAATCACTCATGAATAAAGATATTGCAGGTAAAATACCTGCAGGGACGATACTGAATATCAACGTGCCGGAAGTTGAACCCGATGGAATAGAAGGCATGAAATGGACAAAGATGGCCCGCTTTGCTGCGGACATATCGTTCAGACAGCTTGAGCCCGGCCGGGTTTTCTCTTATGACAGATACCGTTCTTTACCTGTTGTTGACCCGCTTGATTCGGATGTTGACGCTATAAGCAGATCCATGGTTAGCCTTACCCTGCTGGATTCCAACAGAACCTCCAGCGCTGTCCCACCTGATCTGGAGCTCACTGACGGGAGCAGCTGATATTGGCGCTGTTACTCCTGTTTCTCATATCAATGCCGGACGCTGTATACCTTGAACACAGCATCACCCTTGACTGCTCATCACCTGATTCAGGTTATTTCGAAACCACTCGTGAGATAATAGTTCCTCTTACCGCTGCCGGTGTGGAACGGTACGGGAAAATATCGGCCTCCTTCAGAAACACGTGGGAGTCCCTTGAGGTAACCGCTTCAATCAGCCACTGGCGTTCGGGAAGGGGGGAAGACCACGCCATCCTGCGGGAAGACCCCCACAGTGCGCTTCTGGCAGGCGGCAGGCTTGAGAGCTCCCTCAGGCAGGTTCTTATCGAATTCCCGGGAATAGAGATCGGTGATACTCTAAAGGTTGAAATAAGAAGGAACATCAGGTATCTGCCAATGGGGGATTTCTATTCCTACACATTCTATTCCGCCTCCAGGGACAGCATCCATGATGGCATATTCAAGGTACTATGGCCTTCCGCGAGGGAGATTCACATTCAATCGGAAGGTGTATTTGAATATCAGAGCTATGCACAGAATAGCGGAACGGAATGCATGATCTGGAGATCGCCACCCTCAGATCCGATTCCTTACCTGCCCTTTTCCCCTGATCCTGCCTCCATAAGTTCCTTTGTAACCGTTTCCAGTCATTTGCCTGAGGATGTAAGCAGGGGGCTATATCCCGTACTCGACCGAGACTGCATGCTAAATTACTCAACCCTTGCCGATTCCATCATAAGGATGGCTGGCAACAGGCCTGAGGATATCTGCAGCTGGGTTTCACGGGAGATTGAATACCTCAGCGGAAACTGGGGGTCGGACCCGGGCTATTCCCCGCGTAACCCCGTGCAGACACTGGATGAGATGTCAGGTGTATGCAGGGACAAAACAGTTCTTCTTCTCTGGCTTCTCCGCAGAGCTGGATTCGAACCCACTGCGATACTGACATCTGTTTCGAGCGATCTGACGTCTTATCCAGGTTCCAGAAGTTTCGATCATATGCTTGTTAAGCTGAGAGATTCCACCGGAAATATCCTGTTTTTCGATCCAACGAACAGTTTTTCTTCAAGCGGTTTTACATATACACTGAGAGGTTGGGGATACCTGCCTCTGACGCCCTCGGGTTCTCCACTTGAATACTTCCCCGATTACTCCGCTGAAGACACTCTTTCGATCTTAATCGAAGGCTCTCTCAGTGAAGACTCATCGATAATCTCCGGAACTGTTTCGATCAGTTTCGGAGGAGCAGCCGAAGAACTTTTCAGTTCGATGATTTCAGCAGTTGAGCCTGCAGAAAGGAATCTGCTTATCGAAAGACTTTTCGGACTTCTTCCAGGTGCAGAACTCCTGGTTGATGGGAATCCCTCTTCTACAGGTACACCACTGAGGGTTGAAGGTACGGGAAGATGGGAATGCGGCGTAGTGCAGACAGGAGAAATACTCTATCTGGTTTTGCCAGGACTTGAAACATTTGATGTCGTAAGCTCAAGGGCAGCTGCGTACATACTTCCAAGTTTCAGGGAAGATATTCATGTTGAAACGCCCTATACAGCTCATCTCAGGGTTATTCTCACCGATCTGCCCTCCGGTCATCCTGAACTGCCCCATCCCTCCGAAACAGAAACTTACAGCGTCAGGGTCACTCTTTCAGGCGGTTCGCTTGTATTGGAAGAGTACCTTACCCTTCAGCCTGCGTTTCCGGACAGAGACCAGCTGCGGGATATGAGGCAGGGTCTTCTTACCGGTCTTTCAGCTTCTTCCAGAACTGTGATGTTCAGACGATGAAGAAGCTTATCGTTATCTGCATCCTTGCCGCATCGTATGCTGCTCCGGCACCATCAACGATCTCATTCTATTCGGTTTCACTCTCGCTTTCGCAGGACACCCTGCAACGGACAATCGAGATCAGGGGCATGCAGGGGAGTGATCGGCTTCTCAGCAGGATCACCCGCGGCTTCAATCCCGAAACCCAGTCAATCTTACTCGAAAAGGCCGTTTTCGGCCTTCCTGAAGGTGATTCAGGTCCGATACCGGGCTGGGCATCGGATACGCTTACGGGCAGCGGAGGCTGGCAGCTGGCATTCGTCACCGCATTCCCCGCTTTGATGGAGGGCATGACAATTGATTACAGGATTTCCATATCTGACTGGAGCGGTAACTGGGAAAGAGGTCCCTGGGCGGTTCTATCTCCATCAGTCAAAGGTATCCGACCCGATACATCCCTGTTCACTGTCAGCGGAGATATGCTGGAGGATATCTCTTGGTATGGAACAGCTTACGACATTAATGAAACCGACGATGAGCTTGAATTTACGGCAACTGATTCATCCGGTCTTCTAATAATTACACCCTTCAGCAGCTTTGAAGAGCTTGAAGGTTACATGCTGCAGGAGATCACAGTTATTCTTGATTCACCCTATCCTCCTGACCTCCGGGAAGCCGCTCTCCAGGCAACATCTGCAGGTGCTCTCCAGTATGCACAGGCAGAAAGGGCAAGGAGTCTTCTCTGTAACAGCATCAATCCATCCGTTGCGGTGCAGGGAGGAGATTTGTACTCGGTTCGCAGCCTTCAGGAAATACTTGATCACAGAAGGGGAACAGCACTTGAGATCGCTCTTGTATTTGCCGCGATGTGCAGAGAGCTGGGCATGGAAGCCGATATTGTCCCTGCAAGCAGTATCGATTACGGTATTCCCGTTCCAGAGGGATGGAACAGGTTTCTTGTCAGGCTCGGAGACAGCTGGTTCATGGAACCTTCGGCATACCTTACATCAGCATCGTTCATTCTGAGACCTGATACGTTGTACATCATTGAAAACGGCACTATCAGGGCCATGCCTCCGAATACCAGGGAAGAAAATCAAGTTCTGGAGTACTGGATGATTAATCCTGAAGAAGGGACATTCAGCCTTGAGATTACATGCAGCGGTTGGTATGACATGATGCTCAGAAGGAGGTTTGCAGGACTTTCGGGAGTGGAAGTGCTCCTCTCGCTAACGCAATGGTCATGGCTGAGCGGAAGAACAATAATTCCCGATTCCCTGACTGTATCCGACCCGTTCGATCTTGCTACTGAAATGAAGCTGACTGTTCGTGGACAGCTGTGGATACCCGGGGAGAATACAGGTTATGCCGAATATCTGCCCCTCTTCGACTGGATGAAGCCTGAATGCATCCCCGTTTCTGAAAACAGGATATGGGAGTTATCGGGAATCGATACTGTTTACTCCCCGATTTATCAGTTTATTGAAATAATAGATAACAGGGTAATACTAACTGACACATCCGGAGTTTTACGCCCCTTCCCAGTTGTGTTTGAATTTTCGGAATGAAATACTCAAAACCGCTTTTACTGTCGGTAATCCTCCTTGCAGCACTCTGCCTCCGGATCTGGTCATTCTCTTCCATTGACCGTTTATTACCGCTTGAAGGGCTGTATGTTGATGAGGTAACCTATTCAATGAGTCCCTTCATTCCGGGGGTTTCCGGCCTTTCAAGACCTCCAGGTATGTTTATAATTTCTAAACTGCTGCATTTGCTGGACAACGTAATTTATTCCCGTATAGTAATATCACTGTTCTCTCTTCTTCCGGCGCTGGCACTCTACCTCGCGTTCAGAAAAAGAAGCGGTATCTGGGTTTTCATATGCACATCGGGGCTTATCCTTTCTCCTTTCATGATACTCTTCGGTTCTCAGATTCTACCAGCTGTTCCTGCCGCGGCACTCATCGCATTCGCACTTCTGTCTCTGAAGAGTGGAAGAACAGCCATTGCAGGATTTCTTGCGGGAATCGCCATCCTGCTCAGGGCTGAACTCGCTCTTGTTCCTTTATTCCTGTTTATCTTTTCCTTCAGGTCTCATCTCCGAAAATGGCTTGTGTTCACAGGCTTCGCAGCTATTGCCGTGATACCTGTCATCATCTTTAACCTATCCTCTGGAGCTGGACCGGTCATAGCATCAAATGGAGGTGAAAACCTCTGGCTTGGAACCGACTGGAACCTTATAAGCACACCACCCGGAACGGAATTTGAAGAACTTGTATCAACGGGAACCAGCCGGTCAGACGGTGATGCTGTATTTCTGGATAGAGCCTTTACTTCGATCAGCAGTTCACCGCTTGAATGGCTATCAATGGGAGGGAGGAAGTATCTTGCCTTCTTCTCCCTTCCGGGCCCCGGCAGAAACTTTGAAACCGGATGGCTTCTGAAAAGAACAGGGTTGATCATTCTTCTTCCCCTGACTCTTCTTGGAATGTCCGCTGGAACAGCCGGGATTTTCAGGAGAAAGCAGAATTTCTGGTGTTTAACTGCTGTATCGGTAATCTGCAGCTGCATCTTAACCGCATTCATCTTCTTCCCTTCAGCAAGGTTCAGATTAGTTTCCCTGCCGGCTTTCTGGTTTCTGTCGGCATCATTGATACCGAACTGGAAAAATATAAGGATGGCGATTGTTCCGGCATCAATCATTGTTACCATCTCATTATTTGTAACTTACCCTGGGATGGAGAGATCCGGATTAACATCCATGCTTGCAGCTGAACACTATCTGGACTCGGGTAACCTGAATGAAACAGTTGAATATCTTATGGATGCCCAGGAGAGAGGCTACGTCGGGGCGGATCTTTTCAATCTGAGGGGGGTGCAATTTTCGCTTTCCGGTAATCCGGAACGGGGAGCTGTGGAGTTTGAGAAAGCACTCGAACTTGCCCCCCGATCCCCGACATTATGGAAAAACTACGCTGTTTCTCTATGGACCAACGCCAGATATGAGGATTCCATCGAGGCAGCCCGGCGGGCTGTGAATCTGAACCCGTTGCTTCGTGAGGAGCTGCGGCCAATACTTGAGCATACACTGAACCCATGAAATGGAGTTAAGGAACCCTGCTTGAATGAACCCGGAAATGCATGGAGACGATACTGACAGTCTGAATGATCTCGGAACCCCGCGTCAGGAGGCTTCGAAGATAGCAAGGGCTACAGGTCTCATGGGAGGCATTACCCTGACAAGCCGTATACTCGGCCTGTTCAGGGACATCGCCCAGGCTGCCATACTTGGAACCGGGATAGCTGCGGATGCCTTTACTCTTGGATTCATTATTCCCAACACACTCAGAAGACTTTTCGGTGAATCCACAACCAGCGCTGCCTTTGTCCCCACATATGTGGAAACCCTTGGGAGGGGCAGCCAGAAAAATGCTTTCCAGCTTGGAAGCAGAGTACTGACGCTTGTAGGTGTGGTTCTTCTCCTCGTGGTTATTATCGGAATGCTCACTGCTCCCCTTCTGATTAAGGCATTTGCGCCCGGATTTTCCGATATCCCCGGAAAGACTGAGCTTGCTACAGGTCTGCTCCGACTTCTATTCCCCTACATACTTCTGGTTGGGTGCGCGGCAGTGATGGGTGGAATACTGAATGCCCACAGGCATTTTCTGGCACCCGCAAGCGCCCCTATCCTGTTCAATCTTTCAGCGCTCGCGGGTATTCTCCTTCTATCCCGCTGGGTGTTTCCTCAGCAGCCAGTCTGGGGGTATTCGATAGGAGTCCTTTTCGGAGGATTACTGCAGCTTCTGATCCAGATACCGGCTCTGAAGAAGAAAGGATTCAGCTTCAGACTCGATTTCAACTGGAAAAGCCCCGAAGTAAGGAGAATCGGAAAACTGGCCTTTCCCGCACTTGTCGGGCTGCTGGCAGCTGAAGTCAATATAATTGTGGATAAGATGATAGCCTCACTGCTGGAACCCGGAAGCGTAGCTGCCCTTGCATATGGAAACAGGATAATGCAGTTCCCGCAGGGGGTATTTGCAATCTCCCTCGCCACCGCACTGCTGCCTACACTCAGCAGGCAGACCGCAATGGGTAAACTCGAGGATGCTGGAAAAACCCTTGGCAGGGCAACACTTGCCCTTGCAGCGCTGATGATACCTGCTACCCTTTGCATGATCTTTCTGGCGAGACCGCTAGTTCAGGTTCTGCTTGCAAGGGGAGCTTTCACAGCCGAATCCACATTGCTGACCAGCTCCGCACTTATCTACTATTCTGCCGGGCTTCTCTTCTATGGTGCTGTTAAGATCACTGTCCCTGTGTTCTATGCAATGAAAGATACGAAGACCCCGGTGAAGATAGCGATCAGCTGCATGGGGCTTAACATTGTGCTTAACTTTGTCTTTACAACCCTGTTTATAAAAACCGGATTAGCGCAGCCGCTTGCCGGTCTGGCGCTGGCGACCAGCGTTTCTGCACTTGTGAATTTCTTTGTATTGAGAATTGCTCTCAGAAGAAAAATAGGAGCGGTAGTGCGATCCTCTACTGCCGCATGGCTCTCCATGATCCCTGCAGCTGCTGTTTCTTTCCTATTCCTTATGACACTTTCACCATGGGCAGCATCGACCGCATCGACTTCAACCTTGAACGGCGTCCTGGCAATCCTCGGTGTCTCCATAGGTGCTATCGCATTATTCCTGATTGTTTTCGCACTGGCGGGAGGGAAGGGCGCCAGATCGGTATTTTCACTGGCATTCAGACGTGGCAGTTTCAAGAAGTCTTAGGGAATCGATAACGCGTGCACCGGCTCTTCCCGGTGTCTACAGCTTTCTGAACAAAGACGGCACCGTACTTTATATCGGTAAAGCGAAGAATCTGATAAACAGACTTAGAGGACATCTTTCGAACATCGGTGATGCCCGTCATGAACTCCTTCTGGAAAAATCGATTTCGGTTGAATGGACGATTACCAGAACGGAAGTTGAAGCTCTTGTTCTCGAGGCTGAACTTATAAGGATAAGGAAACCGCCGCTGAACGTCCGGCTCAGGACTTCAGGCAGATATCCGTACCTTGAAATCACTCTCGATGAGACTTATCCAAGACTTCTGATAACCAGGGAACGCAGCAATCCAAAGGAACGTCCAAGATTCGGCCCCTATCCCGATGCAAGAAACCTCCGAAAACTGGTTGATTTTCTCCTCGATACTGCTCCATTGAGGAGATGCAGCGGAACAGAGCCGCAATCAAAATCGAGATCATGCCTGATGGGGCAGATGGGACGCTGCCCGGCTCCATGCACAGGAGGAATCAGTCCTGATGAATACAGTAATAATGTGCAGGAAATATCGAGGATTCTGAAGGGGGATTGGGACTGGGCAAGAAATCGTCTCGAA
>CAZUYF010000043.1:0-11895 GCA_964624675.1 uncultured bacterium | reverse complement strand
ACGCATGCAAGTCCCTGGGTGTTATCGAACCTTACCAGCCCTCCCAGAAGCATCGAAAGCTGTTCCGTTCCCGCTCTGTAGATTCCCATGCAGTGCCCGAAAGGCGGATAGACCAAAGTAGTAGTGACCGGGGGGTCAACAAAGTAACCTGTAACGATCATCAGTAAAGCAAGTATCATATATTCATCGCCTTTCGTATATCCAGGCTGATCTTAGAACCTTCTTAACATACATTCTGGTTTCCCTGTAGGTTATCTGCTCAATATACAATTCAGGATCGGAAGGATTCCATCCATGCATATCTACCCATCTTGCAGCATTACCGGGGCCTGCATTGTAAGCCGCCAGAAACAGGGGGGTCTCGCCGTTGAAATTGCCGTACTGCCTGTTTATGTACAGCGCACCATACGGAACCGATATAAACGGATCAAAAAAATCGTCAGTTTCAAGAAAGGGCAGCCCATACCATCTGGCAACATCGTATGCAGTGCCGGGCATCAGCTGCACCACACCCATGGCTCCCGCCCTGGAAACCACCAGGCGATCAAAGTAACTCTCCTCCCTCATTATTCCCTGCAGTACGTCCGTATCCAGGGCGAGGGAGTCGGTTGCCTCCGATGACAGATCTCTGTAAGGCGAGGGAAAATAGAAACACAGAAGGGAATCCGGGAGCATTTCATCTGAAGATTCTCTTAAATCCGTATCAAGAGCACGGAGCAATCTCAGAACGCACCCGTGACGACCCATCAGGGAGAGCGCGGCCGCCCTGACAGCGGGGGAACCGAGGGAGCCCTCGGAGAGCATTTCCACCGCTGCAGCACCGAAACCTGAAGCGGTCATTTCAACAGCAAGTGAACAGACACCATTGTCCATCAGGTCAATTTCCTGCACAGGGAACCCATTGCCGCTCCGGATGCCAAGCCTTTCGGCTGCCAGTAATCCATAAAACTCCCAGGGATGATCGAGGGCAACTGTGAGAAGAAGGGAATCCCGGAGATTGTCTCTTCCGAGCTCACCCGCCAGTCTGGCCCTCCAGAAGAGCATCTCATCCCTCCAGTAACCTGCCGGCCACCTTTCGCACGAATGGGACCAGATGGAATCCGCCTGGATGAACCTGCCTGACATGTAAAGGGAAAATCCGCCGCGCCAGTGAGCCCGTTCGTCACCTCCCCATGATCCCGAGGTTCGGAGTGAGGTCAGATACGCATCGGCAGCACTGTTCCATTCCTGTTCGCAATCGAAGTACTTACCCGCATTGTAGGCGGCTTCCCGTGCAGATGGATGCCGGGAAAATTCAGCCGCGAATGCAAGATAGGCCGGGTAGTAAGTACTTCCGGGGCTTCCCGACCCCCTCAGTGCATGTGCCCTGAAAAGAGCGGCCCTTGCCCTGATCGAATCCGGATCCCCGGGACTTACACTGCCGGTGAGCTGAAGCAGCTCATTGTACTTTTCCTGCTGCAGAAGTACAGCCATCAAGGAGCCCGTTCTGTGCCATGAATCTCCTCTTCCTGAATATTCGAGGATAAGATCAACATCGCCCTGTTCAGCGAGACAGTCAACAATATCCCAGCGGGGGCTGTATTCCTCAGGATACCGCTGAAGTATCTCTTCTACCGCAATGGAACATGCGGATGTTCCGACACTCATCATACCATCCCAGTACTCGAAGGTGCCTGAATCAGTCATAGCCTGTATTTCCAGAAACAGAGACTCACTTCGGGGTGTCTTCGAGATCTCATTCAGGATTTCAACGATCCAGAACCCCGCCGAATCGGGAGATGCCTTCAGTTCTCTTAACAGCACATCCCTGACAGATGGAAAAAGTGTTTCGTACTCGGCCAGAAAATGCAGCATGTCAGGAGAAAGGCTTCCGGGCACTGCAATATGTGCCATTGCAAAAACATCTCCGGGAGTATGATCATCGGGTACATCGACCAGGCATTCCAGAGAATCGATCTCCCATGACAACCACGCGTACAGTGTTGACTGCCCGGGAGATAGATACAGAAGAGCTCTCGCGGGGTTACCGGCAAGGTCCAGAGCTGAAACTTTCCATCCGGTAAGTGGGCCGAGATTCTCAAGTTCGAGGCTGTCAAGGAGTGTTACGAACTCATCCTCCATCGCTCTGCCATGGTACAACCCCAGCATTCTGAACAGGACCTCATCCTGAAGTGTTGAATCCGTACTGAGAAGGCTCAGCAGGGAATCCCGCACAGGCTGGAATTCTCCCGCAAGATAGAGGGAATCAATTTTCGAAAATATATCCGCTCTTACTTCCTCCGCCTGTTCGGGAGGAGTAATATTCTCTTCGTGAACTCGATTACATGAAAGAGATATCATGAGAATCACTGACAATCGTAAAAGATGTCTCAATTGAACAGCTCCGAATAGATCCATGCATTCGCTATCACATGCTTCACATAGCCCCTTGTCTCCGTGAGCGGTATCTGTTCAATGAATAACTCGGGATCATCTTCATCAAGTGGAAATGCCTCCATCCATTTTGCGGCGTTTCCGGGACCGGCATTGTAGGCTGCCAGCGCGAGAACCGATGAGCCGTTGAATGCAGAGAACTGCCTCGCAAGGTATAGAGATCCGTACTGTATGGATTTTTCCGGAACAAAAAAGTCGGATCCGGACAGTACCGGCAGACCGTACCACCTCGCAATATCGCCTGCGGTGCCAGGCATCAGCTGGATCAACCCTGATGCGCCTACCCATGACCTGGCCCACCTGCTGAAATAACTCTCCTGGCGCATAAGGCCTGTCACTACGGCCTGCGAGATATCCAATCCTGCAACGGTGCTTTCAGTCAGCTCCCTGTAGGGAGCCGGGAAGTAAAAGCTAAGCAGGTTTTCTGGAAGAATGCCTGTGTTCCCGCTTCTCAGCTGGAAATCCAGTGTGCGAAGCAGAGTTAGTGTACTGTGATGGCAGCCCATGAGAGAAAGTGCCGCGGCACTGGTTTCCGCACCGCAGAGTTCAGTTCCTGACAGCATGGAAGAGGCCATCGAGCCGTATCCACGGGACATCATATCAACCGCTTCAGCAGTAACTGCGTTTCCGAGCAGGTTGATTTCCGGTGTTTCTATTCTGAGATAGTCTGACCCGGTTCTTTCCGCAGCAAGCAGGCCGTAGAATTCCCACGGATACCTTCTTGCAGTTTCAAGGAGCAGCTCGCTCTCTCTCTCCTCATCACCAATTCTGTTTGCGTACCTGGCCCTCCAGAACAGCATCTCATCGCACCAGGCGGAGAACGGGTATTTCTCTATTCCCGCGGTCCAGATAGAATCTCCCGTACTTCCTCTTCCGCACATGTAATGGCAGAATCCCCCTCTCCAGTGGGCTCTGGCTGCGCCGAAATCCCCGGAGGAGAGTGCCGCCATATAGGCATTGGCTGCGGCGGGCCAGTTCCGCTCCGAATCGAAGTATCTGGCCGCAAGATAGGCAGCTTCAGATGCCTTGTCATGCCAGGGGTAGGCAAGAGCATAAGCAAGGTAACTTCCATAGAATTCCTCGGGAGGCCGCTGGAGAGCTCTTAAAGCCCTGGCTCGAAACAGTGCAGCCCTTGCCCTTAGAGAATCAGGCCCATCGGGCGAAATAGAATCGCATAGTACCAGAAGCTGCCCATGCTGTGCAGTCTCCCTCAGGATGGCCATCGATACACCGGTTGCGAAAGAGATATCGTGAGAAGCGGCTGCAATACTGTCAGCAAGAGAATTGCGGCCTCCCCCTGCAAGTATATCCGTTATCAGCCAGGATCTTCCCCATTTATCCGGATCGATTCTCAGAAGCATTAAGGCAGCAGTGAGTGATACTTCATCGCCGCAGTCAAGGCGCGACTCCCAGGTTTCAGCGGAACCCCGAACCAGGTGCATGTCTCTCGCTGCAAAAAGTCTATCGAGTCTGCCGCTCTCATGCACCAGGGAGAGATCGGCGGCAATTCCGTCCCACCAGGGGCCTTCGGTCTTTAGAGTAAGCTCCAGCTCATCCATGACCTCATCCACGAGGAATCCCACAAGGGCAGCATCCAGAACAGTCTGCTCCATCTGTCCTTTGCTCATCCTGCCATCAGTACAGATCATAGCTCTGACAGCCCTTTCCGCAACACAGTCAGGCGCCGGAAGAATACCTGATGCGGGTACTTCTCCCGATTCTCTCTGAAGCCATAACCGCAGCAGAATATTTTCAGGCGGCACCAGTGCCAGGGCTTCATCGGACCTTCTGGAGAGGTCAAGAAGGGATACTTTCCACCCGTACAGGTCCTCTCCGGATTCCTGCCCGATACTGTCAAGCAGCCCGATGCAATCGTCTTCCCTGCCTACTGCGTGATAAAGACCTGCAAGCCTGTACAGAATGACATTCTGAGGAATATCATCTTCCCTCAGAAGCTCAAGGAGTTCCGAAACAGCCCGTTCATTCAGCCCTGTAAGGATGAACGAATCCGCGCGGTGGAGAGATGCGGACATTAAGGGCAGCGATACAGTCAGGAGTAATAGAAGAAGCTTAAGCATTGATCAATCCATCCTGCTAGTGTCTGAAGTGCCTGGTTCCTGTGAATATCATGGTCATACCGTGCTGGTTCACAGCATCGATTACTTCCCCATCGCGCATTGAACCTCCCGGCTGTACTATGGCGGCAATTCCCTCTTCTGCAGCCTTGTCAGGACCGTCTCTGAACGGGAAAAAACCATCGGAAGCGAGTACCGCTCCTTCGGGGGAATGCCCCTCCCTTTTAGCCCTTCTGATAGCAAGGTCAAGGCTTTCGATCCTGCTCATCTGGCCTGCCCCAACCCCAAGAGTACCCATGCTGTCACCTATTACGATTGCGTTGCTTTTAACTGACCGGCATACCCTCCAGAGGATATCCATAGCATCAAGTTCCTGCTGCGAAGGCTGCCGCATCGAGACTACATTCACCTCTTCGAGGCCACTGACAGGATCGGTGTCCTGATATAGAAATCCTCCATTGATGCTTCTGACCTGCCTTCCATCTTCCGCGCCGTCCGGCATTCTCAGAATTCTCAGTTTCTTCCTTTTCTGAAGCCGCAGCAGAGCATCGGGATCGAATGACGGAGCCATAACTATTTCCAGGAACATTCCTTTAAGCCCGGCGACGAGTTCCATATCAACATTGCAGTTCATGGCGAGTATGCCGCCGTATGGAGAAACACTGTCAGCCCTGAAAGCATTATCGAAAGCTGCTGTAGGAGTGTTTCCCCTTCCGGCACCGCAGGGATTGCCATGCTTCATCAGAACGGCAGAAAGGGAGCCTTCCGGCATCTCCAGAGCAAGATCCCATGCGGCTGTTGCATCCAGGTAATTGTTGTAGCTCAGGGCTTTCCCGCCCAATATTTCCGCACTTCCAAAGCCTCGCCTGGGCCATGTGAAGTGCACTACAGCCGATTGATGAGGGTTCTCACCGTACCGAAGCTCGGGAACAAATCCTCTTTCCATACTCAATGAGATGTCAAGATCGTATCGAGATGTAATATCGAATGTTCTTGATGCCATCATTCTTCTGAATTCTTCATCATCCGCACCTTTGGAAATCGCCTCAAGCACTTCGGGAAAGATATCGCATCCGACAGCTGATATGACGTGGCGCCAGTTCTTTGCGGCGGCACGGGCCATTGTGGGGCCGCCTATATCAATGAATTCGACCAGTTCTGGATCATCCGCTTCCATTCCAGCCGTTTTTTCGAAAGGATAGAAATCAACAGCCACCAGATCAAATACCGGTTTGCCTTCCATGATTCTGTCTGCTCTGTCTTCTCCAGCTGCAAGGATAGAAGCGTGAAGTTCGGGATGAAGGGTTTTCACCCTCCCGCCAAGCAGTGAACTTATGCCGGTTATTTCCTCGGTCGGGATTACATCGATTCCGCTTTTCTCAATATGTTCCGCAGTTCCTCCGGATGCGTATATCTTGAATCCCATGCCGGAAAGCCCGGCGGCCAGCTTATCCAGACCCTTCTTGTTCCATGCACTGATCAGCGCGGTTTTATCAGCCATTATCCTCCATCCATTTCCTGGCGTTGAAATATACTATCGGATTCCGCTTATGTTCCGTGGACTCGACCATCTTCTGTATCCTTGCTTCTGCTGACCTGGAGATGTCCCCTTCATCGAAATATGACCTGATATCCCTGTAGCAAACCCCCATTTCCTCCTCATCACTCTGCCCCGGCCAGAGCCCGGCGGACGGTACCCGGCCGATAACCCAGGTAGGCAGATCAAGCGCTGCCGCGATATTCCTTACCTCATCCTTAAATAATCTCGCGATCGGCAGTAGATCGGCAGCCCCATCTCCCCACTTGGTCCAGTAACCTACAAGTATCTCAGAGTAGTTGCTTGTTCCCAGTACAAGCCTTCCCGAAGAATGAGCGTAGAGCATAGTCATTCTCAATCGTGATTTGATATTCGCGATATTCAATACGGATGTATCATCAAGACCGCCGGTAAAAGCCTGGAGAACAGGGGAGAGATCGATTGTTCTGTGTCTTACTCCAAGATGCTCCGCTATCTTTACGCCGTCATCCGTATCCGATTGCATGCTCGAGCAGGGCATTATCAATCCAAGTACATTCTCAGTTCCAAGGGCTGCGGCACAAAGAGCTGCGCAAACCGCCGAGTCCAGCCCCCCGCTCAGGCCGACAACCACACCGCTCACGGATGCTTCAGATACAACCTTCCTGATCCATTCCTCAATCGAATCCGCCAGACCCCTGTAATCAATATTAACCCGCTTCATAATTCATTCCCTGATAGGTTTCAGTGATAGTTTTCTTTCCAATGGGTCAACTGCAAGAATCTCAACTCTAAGGAGTGAACCCTCATGATAGGGTCCGCCGGACTCGGTGAAAGGAATACCAGCCTTCAGAATATTTGATCTATGAGCCAGCCCTTCAACCGGTATGCCTTCAAGTCTCACGAAAACACCGAAGTTCTTTATACCGGTAACAACTCCATTGAAGACCTTTCCGATATTCCTTGACAGAAACAGCATGGCCATGAGTTCATCTGCATCCCTCTCAGCACTCTCAGCGTTGTCCTCACACGAATTGCATGATTCGGCGATTTCGGCCGGACCAATATCCAGAATAGGGATATCACCCTTCTCCTGCATGGCCAGAACCTGATGGACAATAAGGTCGGGATAGCGGCGGATAGGGCTTGTGAAATGCAGGTAACTCCTCAGTGCCAGCCCGAAGTGCCCGGTGTTCGACGGTAGATAGACAGCTTTCTGCATTGATCTGAGGATGTATTCAACCGCGAGATCATGCAGTGGGGAATCCCTGAGGCTGTCCAGTATCTTCTTCAGAACGGAAGGATTGTGCACCTTTCCTCCGGGAAGCGTAATATCAAGCAATTGAAGCTGCCGCACGAGACGCTCTTCGGATATCTCCGCCGGTTCATCATGTACTCTGAAGAGAACGGGCAGGTCCGACCACATGCAGTGATCGGCAACGGCTCCGTTGGCTTCCACCATGAAATTCTCGATCAGCCTGTGCGCCCTGTCTGAAGGAACGGGTCTGAAACCCTCCGGCCAGCCGTCCTCACCGAAAACAACCCGGTATTCGCTGCTCCCGAGGTCAAGAGCACCCCTGTTTTCCCGGAGGGTATCAAGGTCCGCGGAAAGATCCCCCATGGACTCAAATAACTGCCGAAGGTTTTCCTCGGTTCCGTTGCCCTGCAGATACTCAAGAGCCTCTTCGTAGGTCATCCTTCTGTCCGATCGGATAACGGAAGGAACTATGGTAAAATCCAGGCGCTCACCGGATCTGTCGAACTTCATCACAACGGTTCTCGTTGGTCTTTCTTCATCAGGTTTCAGGCTGCAGGCACCGTTGGAGAGAACCTGCGGAATCATCGGCAGCACCCTGTCCGGAAGGTACACACTTGTCCCTCTCCGTCTCGCTTCATTATCAAGCCCGCTGCCGGGTGCAACGTAATGAGCAACGTCCGCTATATGCACATAGAGCGTCCTGACACCGTCCTCGCTCACCAGTGAAATGGCATCATCAAAATCCTTTGCATCCACAGGATCAATGGTAATGGTGAAAAGATCCCGAAAATCCTCTCTACCATCCAGAGTCCAGGGCTCGGAAGCCAGCTCTTCAGCTTTTTTCAGCAAACTCTCCGGGAATTCATCGTGAAAGCCATGATCAAGCACTACCGAATCGATCAATGACCGGGGAGAAGTCGGGCTGCCAATATCCTTCTTAAGATCGGCTGCAAGCTTTCTTCCGGAATAGTCCAGCGTCGCGAAGACAAGCCTTCCCTGCGATATATCAGTATCGGAAACTGTCCTGAGCGGTATTTCTCTGGGAAGCACAGGATTCACCGGGTCGATCACCCATTTTCTTCCCTTTTTCCTTGCTATTCCGCTTAAACCCTCTCTTCTGCGTTTGATGACGGTCTCTATCTTTCCCCTGTAGCGACCCTCTCCCGGGAGGGATTCAAGCTTACGGGCCATGACATGATCACCATCAAGTGAGCCTGATGTGTTTCGTGCATCTATATCGATCCTCTCTCCTTCAGCCTTGACGAAACCACTTCCATTCGCGCGAATAACTATGGTCCCGGCTGTAATTCCCAGTTCGGAGGGAAGCGCATATCTCCTTTCCCCGGCGTGCCACAGCAACCCTTTCTCCACTAGCTGCTCCACTGCTCCGGCAAGATCAGGATGTGAGTCGTCCAGCTTTGCGCTGATCTGCCGGAAAGTCAGTCTGGATGAAGGTTCACGCTGAAACAGCTCAAGCACAGCATCCAGCGCTTTGGCATTCGACCCGGAAACTACAGCTTCGTCGTCTGACATTTCAGATATCCTCCTCATTGACCGGTACAAGAAGAGAAGCGGATCCACCTTCCCTGTCCCATGTCTCCAGCCTGAATGACATTTTTGATGCAAAGGTCATTAATGCAACCCGATTGAGCAGATCAGCAGCGGAATCCATGCTGTTGGGGCAGAGTCCGGAACTCTTTACGGAGGAATTCCAGTTTACTCTGAATTCCAGTGCTTCCCCCTGCGGGGATACGGACATGTCAACGGATCCGCAGCCGTTAACCGAGATTGTGGCCGAAGCAGCTATCAACCCTGTAAGAAGATTCATCAGGTCTTTCCTGACAGGTATCTTCGGGGGAATTCCGCCCTTCTCTTCGTATGTGAATTTAACAGAAGTCCCGCTGGACATCCGGGTGAGTTCCAGTACGTCCGCTTCGTTACCGGGGATCCAATCACTCTTATCATCATCAAGTATGGAATACATGGACAGTTTTTCAAGAAAATCCCTGAGTTCCTCTGTGCCTTCAAGAGCAATGGAGAGTTTTTTCTTCACCTTATCGGTTCTGCCACAGTGAAATTCAGCAAGTTCGATATTCCCCATGATCCTTGCAAGGATATTGTTCATGTTGTGAATGAAAAACGGTAGAAGAGAGCCTGTTCTTTCCCACAGGATACAGTTACGGTTCAGTGCGGAATCCGCATGTATGGAGCCGGAACATATTATCCTCCTGAGTACTTTGTATGCGAATTCGCTCTGATGGAGGAGTATTGGAAACCCGATTCCATTATTCTGCTGAAAATTGAGAACAACAGCTGAAGAGAGAAAAAATCCCCCGGCATCCCTGTACATACCCTCAAGTTCCTGTTCATCACCGGGACAATAAACCACAAAGAGCATTCTTCCGGGGTCATCATACTCATCAGGATTTTCCAGGAGTACACACTTGAATGGAAATCCATCATCGATACATTCGAACACCTCTTTTTTTCTACTTCCCGTCAGAACAACGGATCCCGGTCTGCCTTCATCCATATTCAACTACTATCCCTTTCTACTCTTTTTCGGTTTCACCAGCGGCACGAATCTTACCGGGAGCGATTCCCTCATAAGAAGGTCATCACCGCTCCTTGTTATGGATATCAATCTCTGAGACCAGTCTCCCAGAGGTATTACCAGCATGCCCCCCAGAGGATTCAGCTGCTCCTCAAGCCCGTCTGGCATTCGCGCAGGAGCGGCGGATACGATTATGCGGTCGTATGGGGCTGCAGGTGTCCATCCATTGTATCCGTCAGCCACTATGAAACTGATATCCGCCCCGGAAACATTAGCAAGGACCGCCTTTTTTGCGTTCAGCGCCAGATCCGGCAGCAGCTCAATCGTAACCACTTTCATTCCCATTGCAGCAAGAATGGCTGTCTGGTAACCTGAACCTGTTCCAATTTCAAGAATGCTGTTTCCCGGTTTGCACTCAAGCATCTGAAGCATGAAAGCAACAATGAAGGGCTGCGATACAGTCTGCCCGAATCCAATGGGAAGAGGATGATTGCCGTAAGCGTTAACAAGGTTAATACCGGAGGGGACAAAATCCTCTCTCGGTATTTTCAAAAAAGCATTCAGAACGCGCTCGTCTGTAATACCAACATCCGCAAGATCTCTGTTCACCATTCTCATGCGATAAATGGCAGCAGACGGTTCAGAATTCAAGGATTACCCCTCTCCTTCCTTGCTCTGTCTCTTACCCTCTTCCATTCGGCCAGCTTTCCGGCTATTGCAGATTCCCTCCCTGAGTCGGAAGGAACATAGTATTCCTCCTCATCAACTCCATCGGGGAAATTTCTGTGCGTTACTACCCCCCCCGGCTGTGAATGAGCATACTGATAATCCCGCCCGTAATCCAGCCTCTTCATTAGTTTCGTAGGCGCATTTCGCAGATGCAGCGGAACCGGAAGGCTGCCGCCCTGCTCAGCCGATGAAACAGCTTTCTTCCATGCGGAGTAGACGGAATTGGATTTGGGTGCCAGGGCCAGGTAACACGCGGCCTCAGCAAGAGCCAGATCTCCCTCGGGAGAGCCAAGGAACCTCCATGAATCGGTAGCCCTCATGGCAACTGTAAGCGCGGATGGATCGGCAAGACCGATATCCTCCGTTGCAAAGCGGATCATCCTTCGCGCTATGTAAAGGGGGTTCTCACCAGAAGTCATCATTCTGGCCAGCCAGTACAGCGAGGCATCTACATCCCCCGAACGCAGGGATTTGTGAAGAGCGCTTATAAGATTGTAATGTTCCTCTCCGGATTTATCGTAGCGCAGAGGTGACGACAATATCGCCTTTTTTGTCAGTTCAACCGTTACAGCCTTTCCCGAAGCCATCCCGGCCAGGAGTTCAAGAAGATTCAGAGCCCGCCTGCCGTCTCCATCGGCAGCCAGGGCTATCATGCCGAGCACTCCATCCTGAATGCCCCCCGGGTTCAATTCTCTGAACGCGGTATGTGCCACCGCTCGTTCGAGTATGGAGAGAATGTGCGATTCCTCAAGACTTTTCAGAAGGTATACAGAACACCTGCTTAGAAGCGGAGCGATTATCTCGAAAGAAGGATTTTCCGTTGTGGCCCCGGCAAGGGTTATGGTGCCGTTTTCCACATGGGGCAGAAAAGCATCCTGCTGAGCTTTGTTGAATCTGTGAATTTCATCCACGAAAAGCAGTGTCTTCGTTCCGTTCCGCCTGAGCCTTTCTGCATCGGCAACTATGGCTCTCACCTGCTTAACCCCTCCCGTGACAGCACTGAAACGGATGAAATTCTGTTCGGTGTATTCCGAAACAAGCAGTATAAGAGTTGTTTTACCGGACCCCGGCGGCCCCCAGAGTATGAACGATCCCAGAACGCCCTCCGTTAAGGCCATCCTGAAAGCCGCACCCTCAGATAATAGATGATCCTGTCCGGCCACCTCCTCCAGTTTTCGAGGACGGAGGAGATCGGCAAGGGGCGGTTTCGGTTCTTTTACTTCAACATTTTCAAGGAGATCCATTTGCTTATGAAAATAAACTAAAAAGAGTATGAAAGGAAGGGAAGTTCAGGGCTTGCTCTCTGTGTTGACGATACATTCAAATGCAA
>CAZUYF010000042.1:0-11956 GCA_964624675.1 uncultured bacterium | reverse complement strand
CCACGTTTTCAGCAGGACTTTCCGGTGCGGTATCCTCGACTGCAGCTTTTTTTGTCGTTTTCTTGGCAGCAGTTTTCGGTGCGGTATCCTCGACTGCAGCTTTTTTTGTCGTTTTCTTGGCAGCAGTTTTCGGTGCGGGCTTACTTGCAGACGGCTTTTTCTCAGTCTTCTCGGAAGCCTTTTTTGTGGTTTTCTTCTTTGCAGGTTTCGCTGTCTTCGGGGTTTCTTTTTCCGATGCAGCTTCCTTCGGTTTTTCATCGGCCGGTTTCTTAGTCATCTCCACTAAGGTTTCAGCATCCGCTGCTTCCGAAGAAGCTCCTTCAGCACCAAGAATCGCGTAATCCGCCAGAGTTCCCACAATCATGGAAATAGATTTTATGGCATCATCGTTTCCGGGGATAGGATAATCGACTTGTGTCGGGTCGCAGTTTGTATCAACTATGCCTATGCAGGGTATTTTAAGGTTTCTTGCTTCCCAGACAGCTATCTGTTCCTTCTTGATATCAACAACAATAATCGCTCCGGGGAGTTTTTTCATGTGGCGAATACCTGTGAGATCCTTCTCAAGCTTCTCTCTGTGCCTCTTCTTCCTGAGAATTTCCTTTTTAGTGAGGCTTGCAGGGTACCCATCCTTCTCAGCTGCTTCAAGCTCGATCAGTGTTTGTATACCCTTTGAGATCGTTCTGAAGTTCGTGAGCATTCCACCCATCCAGCGCTCGGTAACGTAATACTGACCGCATCTGATAGCATGCTCTTTCAGGCACTCTCTTCCCTGCTTCTTCGTGGCCACAAATAGAATGCTTTTTCCTGATGCAACGGTTTTCGCAACCAGATTTGCAGCATCTTCCAGCAATGCTCTTGACTTCTTAAGGTCAATGATATGTATACCGTTACGAGCCATGAAGATGTAGCTCTTCATTTTTGGGTTCCATCGGCTCTTCTGATGACCGAAATGTATTCCGGCCTCAAGCATTTCCTTCATGGAAGGTATTTGCATGGATTGTTCCTTTCGGTTATCCTCCGGCCGGCTTGATCGAACCCATTCCCATTTTCATATGGAAACACCGGGGTTTATCACCACCAGCCGTGTGTATTAAACGCACAATGTACATAGAGTGCGCAGTTATTCTATCTCTTGGAGAACTGGAATCTCTTTCTTGCCTTGGGCTGCCCGTACTTCTTTCGCTCAACGATCCTCGGATCACGCCTGAGCATACCCTCAGCTTTCAGGGCAGGCCTGAAATCAGGATTAATTTCCACAAGGGCTCTTGCTATTCCAAGTCTGATGGCTCCTGCCTGTCCCGTCAGCCCTCCACCGCGAACGTTGACTGTAAGATCATAGTCCTTTGATACTCCAGCAGTCTCCAGAGGTTCAAGGGCATGCTCCAACTGCCACAAACCACAGAAGTATTCTTTGGGATCCCTGTGATTAATCCGGATCTGGCCATTTCCGGCTTTTAAATAACATCTTGCCGTAGCGCTTTTTCGTCTGCCAACACCTATATGCTGTTTCATCTCACCACCCTTGACCGCTAGATTTCCAGAACCTGCGGGTTCTGTGCCGCATGCGTATGTTCGTTTCCAGCGAATATTTTTAACTTTTTCAATTGTTTTCTAGCTATTCTGTTCTTAGGCATCATACCCCGAACAGCATTTCTGAGAATCCTGTCAGGATACTTTTCAAGCATTAGCTTCATGCTGGTAGTCTTTCTTCCACCGGGATACCCCGTATGGCGTCCATACTCCTTCTGATCGAGCTTCCTGCCTGTGAAATTCAATTTCTCTACGTTTGTCACTACAACAAAATCACCGGTATCGATATGAGGTGTGTATACCGGCTTGTTTTTGCCCTGCAGGATCATGGCGATCCGGGAAGCCAATCTCCCGGGAGAATATCCGGTAGCATCAATCTGCCACCATTTCCTCTCTATCTCTCCGGTTTTGGCCGTATATGTCTTCACTTTTCTGAACCTCCACTACGAATCATGCTATATTGTTCCATCAATCCGTGAGATGGATGTATTTGGAATACAACTATTTAACCAGACAGCTCTATTTAAAATAAAAAGCTGCATTAACCCTTATTTCTCAGTATTTGATAATCTCCGCAACGCATCAGGGATTATCGATAACGAGAATTCTGAGCGGAACCGCTAAACTGTTAGAATTTCAGTAGAAAGTCAAGGTCAAAACTGATGCTGATCCTCCAGAATCCCGGTAACTTCATCAAGGAGTTCCCGTCTTCTCGCGGAATTGTAAGTCACCGCAGCCCTCGAGCCACCGTAAATATTGCCCCCGTAGAATGATAAACCCAGCCATCCCAGCAGCACCGAAGTGGTTGTGTTACCCTCATGAAGTGATTCGTAGAATAGCCAGGCCAGTGCTCCGTTCACGCCTAGCGCAATTATCCCATCTGTATAATGACCGCAGATCATCTGTCCTGAACCGGGGAGCAGAGCGCTGGAGATCCCGCACAATAACGGGCTGCGGCGGGAAAGGGATTGTCCTTCTGCAACCTTCGCGGCGAGGTTTGCGGAAACAGAGGAGAGCGGGCCTCCAGCTAAGGATATCATTCTGAGCTCCTCAGCTGAAGCTTCCCAGTTACCCATCCTGGCATTGATCAGGCTCGCCATTATGCCGGCTCTCGCTATTATTTCAACATCTTCCGAAATGACTGCAGCCTCTGTATACAGCTCTCTTGCATAGCCGAGATTCCCGGATCCTTCGAGTACCGACCCTGCGCCCATCATCGCCCCGGCTTTAAGTTCAGTATCAGACAGATTCATGTGAAGGAATGTATATAGAGAGAAAGCATCTTCCTCTCGTCCGAGTTCCTGCCAGCATCTGGCCAGACGAAGAGAAACCAGGGGACACGCCAGAGTATCTTCATCGTATGCGTAAATAATCCTGAGGTATTCAACAGAAGCCAGACCGTATTCACCGTGACCGTAAAGGTAATCAGCAAAACCCTCATCAGTATCATGACTCGGGAATACGGTCAGAATGGCAGCAAGAATCGTCCCCAGCATATCACTTCCTCTCCAGGATTCAGCGGGTCTGCGAGTCTGTTTCCTTCAGTAATCCTGTAGTCCCCATGCCCAAAAGCAGCAGAAGTGCACCTGGTCCACCGCTCAAGGGCTATCATCAGGCCTAATACAGGTCCCTGCGATTGAACAGCCTCCTGACCGTAATGCGAACAACTTGGGTAATATACGCACCTCCTGGCGAGAAGGTCTCTGAATAGTCCTCTGTACTGAATGAACAGAATGTTGGAAAGACTGTTCTCCGGAGCAGTTGAATCCTGCGCAGCTGCAGGCAGGAGAATTATCAGAATAATAACTAACAGAAGTTTCAAGAGAATCCCTTCCTGCAGACATCAGCCAGATTGTCAAGAGAGCAGGCTTTCACACCCCCGGTGCTGAAAATAGAAAGAATGTCATCGTTCCAGACAGCTGGAACAACCCAGAGGCTGTAACCCATTTGAAGGGCAGCCGCCGATCTTCCCACAAGAGACATGGCTCTTTTTTCGGGTGGTATCCTTCTGGAAAATGACTGGGGAGAGATTCCGATACCATCTCTGTAGAACGGGATCAGCATGGTAATTCCAGGCCAGGGCATCAGTCTGAGTGAGCGACTGAATCCATGTTCGCGCAGAACATTCCATGTATAACCATAGATATTCCTGGACTTCCGGGAAGACAGTTTAGAGTTCAGCTTGAGATAACTCTCTCCGGGATCAAATGGTCCGGTACGCAGAATCTCAGCCATTTCCTCAGGGAGATGTTCGGGAAGTGCTGTTTCTGTACCGGTTATTCTTCGGCCCAGTTCCGTCCAGAAGTAATGATACCACCTGTTCTTCAATCCGAAAGTTCCTCCGAATCCCGAAAAACCTCATCTATGATCCTGCTGATCAGGTCATACTGAAAACCTCTCCTCTGCAGATAGCCCTTTGCTCTGCGCAGCCCCGCTTGCCGGTCAAGGTAACCGTACCTTTTCTTAACAGTCTTCACGAGGATTTGATACAGGTCATGTTCATCGCGTTCTGCAAGAACATCATCCGTGATGCTCTCGGAGATACCACGTTTCTTCAGCTCCATTTGAATCCTGAAATTACCCATAGGTGAATTACCCGAATGACTGCGGACGTAGATTGCAGCGTAGCGTCTATCATCCACCAGGCCGCACCGAAGTGCCCACTGGAGCATATCGTCAGCTACCATTTCAAGGTATTTTCTGCCGATAAGATAGGATCTTAGCTGAAGCGCTGTACGTTCGGAGAAGGAAAGGTACTTTTCCGCATCACTGCGAGCGAAAGGCAGCTGTTCTCGAAAAGCTGTTTCTTTGATCTCAACGCGTTCAACTATTGAACCAGTATGCAGTTCCATGGCGGTGATACTCTTTACCGGGAGCAGCCAGGAGCCTTCCGCTGTGATTACAAGCCGCCACCCTTTTCTAACACTGCAGATCTCCTCAACGGAAAGTTCAGCTATTCCTTCTCCTCCTGCTTCTCTGGAGAGTTGCTGTCCGATCCGGGGATTTCCAGTATCCTCCTGATCTCTGCTTCAAGTTCATCAGCGACATTCGGGTTTTCCAGAAGGAATTGCCTGCTCTTTTCCTTGCCCTGACCCAGCTGAGTATCTCCCATGGAATACCATGTGCCCCTGCGCGTAACCAGATCGTTTTCCAGCCCGAGGTCGATAAGTTCACCCTCCCGGGAAATGCCGTAGCCGTGAAGTATATCGCACTCTATGTTTCTGAACGGAGGGGCAAGCTTGTTCTTCACCACTTTGATCCTCGTCCGGCTTCCAATTACCTGATCCCCCTCTTTAATCGAGGCGATGCGCCGTACATCAAGCCGCACACTGCTGTAGAACTTCAGAGCTCTTCCCCCGGTTGTAGTTTCGGGATTTCCGAACATAACCCCTATCTTCATACG
The DNA here is from genome assembly GCA_964624675.1 of uncultured bacterium. Taxonomy (GTDB): domain Bacteria; phylum Fermentibacterota; class Fermentibacteria; order Fermentibacterales; family JCC-6; genus Aegiribacteria. The sequence continues at coordinate 7,020 of CAZUYF010000042.1, read as the reverse complement.
GATCTGGTTAATGAAAATTACGGCACATTTTGATTGTGATACAATACCTGTGAGCTTCCGCAGAGCCTGGGACATCAGACGTGCCTGAAGACCCATATGGCTATCACCCATTTCACCCTCTATTTCAGCCCTTGGAACCAGGGCTGCTACCGAGTCTATTACGATGACATCGATTGCATTGCTTCTAACAAGCATCTCCGTTATCTCAAGAGCCTGTTCTCCGTTGGATGGCTGGGATACAAGAAGTGCATCGATATTCACTCCCAGTTTCTCAGAATAGACGGGATCAAGCGCATGTTCGGCGTCAATGAAAGCAACCTCTCCACCCAATTCCTGAGCCTTGGCAATAATGTGCAGCGCCAGCGTTGTCTTGCCTGATGCCTCCGCCCCGTATATCTCGGTAATCCTTCCCCTTGGAATGCCTCCTATACCAAGAGCCGAGTCAAGCGCGATGGAACCGGTGGGTATGATTTCCACCTTCATGTGAGTGTTTTCTCCAAGCCTCATGATGGCTCCCTGCCCGAACTGTTTCTGAATCTGATGGAAAGCAGCTTTAAGCGCCTTATCCTTTTCAACGGAACCGATCTTTTTTTGAGCCATCGAATCAACCTTTCAACTTAGTTTATATCGTATCTTTCAATGAACGTATACTCCGGACCACTGGAGGTCAATCTACTGTTAATGACAACCGCTTCTTTAAACAATCCCCTTATTTCACCCGGTGGCTGAAATTTCGGCAGGGGAGTCGAATTTCTGCGTCTTGCAAATGTCAGATGCGGAACGAAGCTTTTCACACCCTTTTGCCCCTTTTCATCAGGGATCCTGCCAAGTTCACAGGCCACCCTGGAAACTTCCTCCGGGAAACTCCCTCCAAGCCAGAATACCGAGGGCGATTTTCTTTTCCCGAACGATCCTACACTGTCAAGAGAGAATTCAAGGGGTCCTGGATTCCAGGATGACAGAATATCACATATCCTGCCGACTTCGTATTGGGGGATATCACCAAAATAACGGAGTGTAAGATGCATATTGTCTCCCAGGATCCATTTAAGCGAAGGATAGCGTGCTTTCAGAGGTTTCTGCCAGTCTGTAATCTCCCTTCTCACCCGTAGCGGCAACTCCAGGGCGGCAAATATCCTCACTTCACCTCTTTCTCCAGAAGCCTGTACAACTTTGCAAGAAGATAGTCAGCCGCCTTCCTTCTGACCACATCTCTGCCTCCCTGGAACCTTTTCATTTCGGTGGAAACTGACTGGCTGCTGCAGACAGCCATCCATACCGTGCCCACCGGTTTCTCCGATGAGCCGCCATCGGGACCTGCGATTCCGGTAACTGAAATCGAAATATCACTTCCGGTCAGCTTTCTTATACCTGCGGCCATGGCCAGAGCAGTTTCCCTGCTTACAGCTCCTTCCTCTTCAATCATAGAGGAGGGGATGTTAAGAATGGCTGTCTTAAAAGAGTTTGAATATGCTGTTACGGAGCCCAGGAACCATGCTGAGGATCCGGGCAGAGAAGTCAGAAGCATTCCAACCATTCCACCTGTACAGGATTCCGCTGCTGACATTGTTATCCCTTCTTTCAGCATAATGCTTCCTATACGCTTTACAAGTTCTATTTCAGAGAGCTCCATGGATCACACTTCCGAGCAGAATAACAAGTGCTGCCATAATACCGGCCGCAACATCATCGAGGAGTATCCCGGCAGCTGATTTCATCCTGTCAAAGAAAGAAACAGGCCATGGCTTGATAATATCAAAAATCCTGAAGAGCACGAAGGCTGCGGCAATACCGATAATTCCCCAGCCTGCTGGAACAGCCATACATGCTATCCAGCACCCGGCGAATTCATCAATCACAACTTCTGATGGATCCCCGCCCCACTTTTTCCTCCCTGCACTGCAGCCCCAGTAGCCGAGAAGGAGGAAGCATGCGCAGAGTACACTGTTGATAACTGTTGTCTGCCTGAGCGCCAGAAAGAGCCCGGCAGACACCATGCTACCTGCAGTTCCCGGGGCAACCGGGATGTAGCCGGCGCCAAAAACCGTAGCTATGACTGTACCGGGGGACAGATCAGGGTTCTTCATAGACCAAGCCTTTTAAGTACCGACCTGTTGCGCCAGAAATAATCCACTCCTGAGATGATGGTCAGGAGGACTGAGATAATCAGAAGGATGTCAGCTGAGAAGAGGAGGAGATTCCTTCCGACGGAAAAATCAATACCGCTGCCCTGGAGAAAAGCGGCTCTTCCTGTACTGCCAAGTACAGAGAATAACAGAAAGCCGAACATTGAAAGCATCTGTGAGGATGTTTTGTATTTCCCCATGCGCGATGGGAGAATAAGCACCCCTGCATAAGCAGCGATGGACCTGAGTCCAGTAACCAGAAGTTCCCTTCCTATAATAAGGTACAAAGCCCAGGCTGGAACAAGATCTATCTGATTCAGACCAATAAGCGCAAGAGCTACCAGCAATTTGTCAGCCAGTGGATCAAGAAATTTACCAAGATTGGTGATCCATCCGTACTTTCTTGCGAGATATCCATCGTAAAGATCGGTAAGTGAGGCAAATGCAAACACTACAAGAGCAGCTATCCTTGATCCCTGTCTGTTGTCAATCAAAAGGATCATGAACAGCGGGCTTAACAGTATTCTGATTATAGTCAGACGGTTTGGCCAGTTCAATTGCACTTTTTCAGACTTTCTGTCGTCCCGCAAAGGCCTGGCTCAGCGTCAGGGAATCGGCAAATTCAACAGAGGCACCGGGAGGAAGTCCCCTGGCAAGCCTGGTAACCGTTACCTGGCGCGTTTCCAGGATTCTGGCAATGTATGTAGACGTAGCCTCTCCGTCAGCGGTCGAGTCAAGCGCGAGTATAACTTCATCTACGTCGAACCTGTCGATCATTTTTCTTAAAGCATCAATTCCCAGTTCATCGGGACCTACTCCGTCAAGTGGCGCAAGGAATCCATGAAGCACAAAGTATTTACCTCTGTAAAGTCCTGCATCCTCTATCGCCCTCATGTCAGCAGGATTGTGAACCACACAGATTGAATCATGACGGGAGCTGTTTGCGCAGATATCACATATGTCATTCTCTGTGATATTCCTGCATGTTGAGCACTCACCGACTTTCTGCCAGACCATTCCAATAGCTTCGGAGAGGTCCCTGGCAAGCTCGCGATCATCAACGATACTGAACGCTAATCTCATTGCGGTTTTTCTTCCAATACCGGGAAGCCTCTGAAACTGTTCGGTGAGCCTGTCAAAAAGAGCAGAGCTCACAGGAGACCCCCCATTCCGGGTATTCCAAATTCCTTCATTCTATCTTCAGTGAGTTCCCGGCTTGCAGAAACCGCTTTTGCAACCGCCACAAGGATCATATCTTCAAGCATTTCAACATCATCCGGATCAATAGCTTCTGGAGAGATCGACAGTTCTACAAGTTCTCCCTGCCCAGTAACTACAGCTTTGATCAATCCATCAGCGGCTTCTCCTGCCACTCTCGCATCAGCAAGTTCTTCCTGTGCCTTCACTACTCCGGCCTGCATTTTCTGTGCCTGTGCCATCATCTTCTGTAACTGTTTCTGATTCATTGATCCTCCTGAGATATCATCACTGATCAGACGGCATCAAAGAGTCCCAGAATTTCCCGGGATGTCTCCTTCTCCTTCTCTTCATCATTTTCATCATCTGCAGAATCATCTTCTGCGGATGAAGCGGTTACTTCAGTTCTTTCACTTTTCTCTACAGCTTCCGCAGAAGGCAGCTCTTGTTCCTCCGGGATGCTGTCCGGTTCTGTATCTGCTATCTTTTTCTCGAGTGATGTTTCATGCCCCGTTTGTATGCTGCTCTCAACAATTTTATCTGCCACCGGGGGCAGATCTTTTAGTAAGAATACGCGAGACAGTTTTGAAGCTGTCATTACGGCTGTTTCCAGTGTTACTCGAGGGAGGTTGCTGCGTTTAACCTCAAGGGCAGCGCTGCTGAGTATCCTCAGGATGTTAAGCACCGCAATATCAGGGAGGTCTTCCGCCAGTTTCAGAAGCAGTCTGCTTTCAGATTCCGGAATATCGCTGAGGCTGTTCTGCGCACCGGCCGCAACCAGCAGGAGATTCCGAAGGAAAACGAGCAGGGCATCGAGAAGCTCATCTACACTGTATCCCTCTGCAAGGGCGCCGGACACATGATCAATTGCAACTGCAGTATTCCCCGCGAGTATACTCGATGTTATATCAGCAAGCAGTTCTGTTTTCACCAAACCGAATAATTTCGAGACTTCTTCGCCTTTTATATCGTTGCCGGAAAAACTGACAAGCTGATCCATCAGCGAAAGAGCATCCCTCAAACTTCCTCCGCTGGCTCTGCAAACCATGCTAAGCGCCGTATTATCAAGAGTGATCCCCTCAGATGCAGCTTCCTTTTTCAGATATTCGGACATATCGGATACTGGAATGCGCCTGAAATCGAACCGCTGGCATCTGCTGAGAATCGTGTCCGGGATCTTCCTCGGCTGGGTTGTCGCGAAAATAAAAACGACCGAATCGGGAGGTTCTTCAAGAATTCTCAGGAGAGCATTGAAAGCCTCATTTGTAAGCATGTGGACTTCATCTATGATGTATATTTTGTATTTTCCCGAAGCGGTAGCGTAACGTGCCTTTTCCCTGAGATCTCTTATCTGGTCAATACCCCTGTTGCTTGCTCCGTCTATTTCCCTGACATCCATATGATTACCAGTTGTAATACTCCTGCAGGAATCGCACTGCTGGCAGGGAGTTGAAGTAGGACCCTTTTCGCAGTTGAGAGCCTTTGCTAAAATTCTGGCAGTAGTAGTTTTTCCAACACCCCTGGGACCGGTCAGGAGATAGGCATGACCAATTCTATCCGTATTGATTGCATTCTTCAATGTAATTGTGACGTGATCCTGTGACAGAACTTCCTCAAATGATTGAGGACGCCATTTTCGCGCGAACACCAGATAACTCAAAAATGCCTCCGTTCCAGAGTAAACGCCGGCCGTACATATCTGCTGGACAAGCCTCACGAAGTGCAATCTGCAGCCAGCTCAAATCAGGTTGATCTGCATCGCCCGCCAGACATCGCTTACCGCTGCTACCTTCCGGTTCTGACGGGGTTCACGGGCTGACGCCGCACAGGTCCTGATCATCAACACTACTTACATAAATACAGTCTCGCTGCGCATTGCCGCACAGATGTTTCAGCCCCGCTGTAGCGGATTGCGGGTACAGGGCACCGCTAGCTCCCCGCCTAGCACAGCCGGCAGTTTGAATATACAAACGCATGGTAAACTAGAGAAGAGGGCTAGCCTGAATATCTCAGTCCAGAGGCATCACGACTTCATCTTCAGATGTTGAATCAGTCCTGATCAGAGAATCCGCCTCCCCGCTGCTGAGACACAGCGCAAGAACAGCTGCAGCAACAGCAAGCAAAAGGACAATTGAGTAGGCCACGTACTTTCTTCCCGGCAGGCTTATCCTTCTGGAATAGGCACACAATCTCACCGCTGCAGCAGATCCTCCCTTCTTTCTGAACCTTATCCGTGTCTCACTGATCATCTCGGACAGACAGAAGGATAAGGGTTTGGAGCAGCGTGAAGAGTTCTTCCTGGCTGCCGCCGATCCCATGAGCTTCTTCAAGCCGCTGGTCAGCAGAATGATCGACTGACCAGGTTTCAGTACTAAGCGTCTTATTCCCTTGTCTTTGATATCTACGACATTTTCCGAACCCCTGCTGCCAGTATCAGCTCCTGACAGGAAAACCTGACAGGTTCCACTGCTGTAAACCCATACTTCATTTCCCAGAACGACTGCTGCCGCCAGGGATAGAGAATCAAATACTTCCTCCCTGGCAAATGCATTGATTTCGTCGATAGCTTCCATGAATACATTCTCCACACCGTAGGCAACACCTTCCGCGAAAGCATCCCTTACAATGGCAACTGCCTTCTGGGCATAACAGGAATCCGGTGAACTGTTTTCAGCAACAGCAGCGGCTCCCGCAATAGCGGATGAACCACGAAATCCGTCGGCAACCGATTCCATTCGTGATATCAACCGACCGGGCTGGCTCATCCAGGAGATTTCTATCCGATTTCCGGTCTGCAAGTATCACCTGCTTTCGGAAAGTTGAAATGTATGGTGGAGATGAGCGGGATCGAACCGCCGACCTCTGCCTTGCGAAGGCAGCGCTCTTCCAACTGAGCTACATCCCCACTTCAATCCTGTTCTAACTATCTACTGACAGTCAGGTTTGAACGACTTCACCATGGTTCACTCGATGAGGTACACCTTTCCAACACCGGTTATTTCGATATAACCATCGGGAGATCCGGTACTGGAAAGCTGTATTTCAGGATCGGTGGCTATAATGGATGAAGTCCTGACGTTAAAGACACGGTTGTTGCCCCCCAGGAGAATGACTCGCGTGGGATGATCGGTCATGAAAATCACTCTTTCACGACTTTCCTCTTTGATCACGTAAAGAGAATCGTTATCCGGAATATCCAGCAACTCGGTAGTTATGGTTCCCGTATGGAAAGCAACCGCATCTTTCCTGATAACCATATTCTCTCTAAGTTCTACTATCAGAGGTTCCTCCGAACCGCAGTTAAGAAGAAATGTTCCTGCTCCGGAAAGCTCAAGTATGTCGTCCTTGGATAAATCAACTTTTAGTGACTTTTCATAAATGGTAAGCATACGAGACTTTACATGGGCACTTCCAGTTTTCATGTGAACGGTAAGAAGTCCCGATTCACGTGACCAGGGATCAATGGATAAATCAGCCTCCTGTTTTAATACGGCTGTGATTACTTCCTTTTCATCTACCGCTTCCTCTTCCGCGGGTTCTTCAGCTTCAGGTTCGGCTTCCTCTTCCGCAGGTTCTTCGACTTCAGGTTCGGCTTCCTCTTCCGCAGGTTCTTCAACCTCAGGTTCAGCTTCCTCTTCCGCAGGTTCTTCAACCTCAGGTTCAGCTTCCTCTTCCGCAGGTTCTTCGACTTCAGGTT